>JAYVDU010000496.1:0-9795 GCA_043749245.1 Bacteroidota bacterium
ATAATTTTAATGCAAAGTAATATAACGGTTTTACTAACGTTTTGTAACTATTTACCTTGCAGATGATTTACAGAAAACTCCTTGAAAGTATTGATATTACTCGGTTTTATAGTTACTGAGGAAACTCTAAGTATTTCTGTAAATGACCTTTATCCACATGTGTTTGCGTTGTTCTAATTCCTGATTTTATCTGATGAATTATCGTGTGAATCTGATTAAAATTTTTACCCGGGTTACTTTTTTCTTGCAAAATAGTATAGTCTTTAGATAGCTTTTTATACGCAACCAAATGGACACAATCCGCCGGAATTACTGCTACTCAACCATTGATTGATTTATCTATTCAACGACATATCAATGAAGCAAAACTGCAAGAACGAATTGCGGTATTATCACAAGAACAATCAGAGTATGAATTGGCATATACTATTGCCCAAACGTATATTAATATTTACCTAGCGGAAGCAAAAATTAAGTCACTTATTGCTGATACAAACAGAACAAATATTAGCTACGTATTACTCAAAAATAAATTTGATGAAAAACGCTTACTGAAACCTGACTTAAATAAATCGAAGGTTAACCATAACAATTCTGTTCAATTATTATCTGATGGAATTTCCCTATTAATTGAAGATAAAGTGTATATACTTTTTTTAATGGGAGCGAACGAAATGGAAAAATGGAATTTTGAAGTTGACACAACCTTCGCTGTTAAATATTCGATTGTAAATACTCTAAACCCAATAAATTTAGATCAATTGCCCGATTTACTAAAACTAACATTACAGAGTCAACTAACCAATTTACAATCAAAGTCAGAAAGAACAAAACACATACCTACCCTAAATTTTAAAGGATTTTTAGGAGCCAACCAATTCGCAAATACATTTAATCCAGTGGCAGCAAATTCTTGGTTTGGATTAAGTTATTTAGGATTAGATTTAAAGGTTCCTTTGCTTTTTGGCGAAAATTTACACGATAAAACACAACAACTAAGATTACAATCCAATCAATTCAATTTGCAAAAAGAAGACAAAACACTTCAATATAGAAAAGATGTATTTACAGCAAAACTTAAAATTGATAATATAACAACACAGTTAAAAACCCAATTAGAAAACATAAAACTAAGTTCAGAATCTATTGACATTTTTCAAGCTCGTGTAAATGAAGGACAAGAGTCCGCATCAAACTTAAATTTAGAAGAAGTCAGCCTTCAATTATTGGAGGCCGATTACGAGATAAACAAAAAACAATTATGGGTTTATTGGTTAGATTATTTGAAGGCAACCGGGCAACTTTCAGTATTGTGGAAATAAAAAATATAGCACTTTTCAAAGCCTCATGTAGCCTGTTTTCTTAAACTTCTTTAATGAATTATGTGTAAATAATGTAAAGCTTTTGAGCAATTATGTAACAATTTAAATGGTAAAGTATTCAATTTTGTATTGTTGTAAAAATTCATTTACAATTTAATATTCCACAAAATGGCTAACGTAGAAACACCAAAAAAAGAAAAAACAACTATTCCAACTGCTGAAAACAAAAAAGGAATTGAAAATCACAACAAAATCGCAACTCATTTAGAGACGGCAGCAAAACTTCATAAAGAAGCGGCTAAACATCATGAAGCTGGTAATCACGAATTAGCAGCCGAAAGCACTCTTAAAGCACATGGTCACACGGCTGTTGCAAATGAGCATCAAAAAGAAGATGTAAAACATCACGCTTTAATTAAATAATTTTTAATAAACGGAGTGCCATATTAATTTGTAGTACTCCGTTTTTTTTAAGTCAACCATTTTGAAAAATAAAGCCGAGATCAATAAAGACATTTTAAGCCTTGAAAGTATTATTACTAAACAGTTTCCCGAATTGTCAAAGTACATTGGAGAAATGCCTGTTAAAATATCATACAAAGCCGGTGATGAAATAAGCATCAAAAATTTAGAAGATTATTATAATTCTTTAAATGAATTAATTACACATTATGCAGTATCACATAAAAAATAATGTAAATGTTATGAAAAATAAAAAGGTTACTTCAGTAATTAAAAAAAATGGCGAGAAGGTTAATACAAACTTTCCGAGTTATCCCTTATATCCAGCCAAAGATGACATTTATAATAAAAGTGAGGAAAAAGAAGATATAAACCCCGAAGATATTTCTAAAACAAAAACAAAAAATGAAAAAGTAGGAACAAAAAATGAAAAAGATTTTTCAGAAGATGTATCCGGAAGCGATTTAGATATCCCAGGCTCTGAGCTGGATGATACTCAGGAAGATAATGGAAGCGAAGATGAGGAAAATAACCACTACAGTTTAGGTGGAGACAATCACGAAAATTTGGACGAAGACAAAGCAGGTATTTAACTGGTGTATACAGATTTTGTTATTCGTAAAACTAATTAATTAATATAAAAATATAACAATGAAAGAATATAAATTATTTACTCCAAAAAAGATTGGATTTATAGAATTAAAAAATCGCATAGTAATGTCTCCAATGACACGCTCAAGAGCCATTGGAAATATGCCTAATGATTTGATGGCTTTATATTATGGACAACGTTCATGCGCAGGACTAATTATAACTGAAGGCACATCGCCCTCACCAAATGGGTTAGGTTATGCTCGCATTCCGGGAATATTTAATAAGCAACAAGTTGAAGGTTGGAAAAAGACCACTTCGACCGTACATAAAAAAGGTGGAAAAATATTTATTCAGTTAATGCACACAGGTAGAATAAGTCATAAGCTTAATATGCCAAAAGATGCAACAATTCTTGCTCCTTCAGCAATAAAAGCTAAAGGGCAAATGTTTACCGATTCTAAAATGATGCAGGATTTTCCAATACCAAAAGAAATGACAGCCGAAGATATTATATATACAAAAGCGGAATATGTTGCTTCAGCAAAACACGCTTCAGACGCAGGATTTGATGGCATAGAGTTACACGGGGCCAATGGATATTTGTTGGAGCAATTTCTTTCACCAATAAGTAATACTAGAAAAGATGAATATGGTGGAAGTATTGAAAACCGATGTCGATTTGTTTTAGAAGTTGTTACAGAAGTAGCCTATGCTATAGGAAAAGAAGCAACAGGCATTCGCTTATCTCCCTATGGAATAACTAACGACATGCCTCATTATCCTGAAATTGAAGCTACTTATAATTATCTTTCTGAGCAACTTAATAACATTGGTGTCGCATACATTCACATAGTTGATCACTCGGCAATGGGAGCACCGTTTGTACCTTTTGAAATTAAAAAACTCATTAGAAGTAATTTTAAAAACTCAATAATTCTTTCAGGTGGATATGACAAAGAAAGAGCCGAATTAGATTTGGAAGGTTGCCATGCTAATCTTATTGCATTTGGACGACCATTTATTAATAATCCAGATCTCGTAGAAAGATTAAAACATAATTGGCCACTATCCGGGGAGTTACACATGGATTTATTTTATACAGCAGATGAAAAGGGGTATACGGATTACCCAATCTATGATGCCTTAAAGGCAGAGTCAATTAAATAATAAAAAGATTCTATTGAATTTACATAAATGGAATATAAGGATTACTATAAGATACTTGGTATAGATAAAAAAGCTAGTCAGGATGAAATAAAAAAAGCTTTTAGAACTTTGGCTGTAAAATATCATCCTGATAAGAATCCAGATAATAAAGAAGCTGAAGAAAAATTTAAAACCATTAATGAAGCAAATGAAGTATTAAGTAATCCTGAAAAAAGAAAAAAATATGATGAGTTAGGAGAAAATTGGCAGCAACACGAACAGGCAGGCAATCAAAGAGCGGGAAGCACAAACAATCAAGGTTATTACCAAGGTAATGCCAGTGGAGGGTTTGGAGGTGGTGGGCAGGAAGATTTTTCTGATTTCTTTGAGCAGTTTTTTGGTGGAAGAACGCAAAGTAGAAGAAATGCAAATTCTGAATTTAAAGGTGGTGATTATGAAACTGAAATGCAAATTACCTTGGAAGAGGCTTATAAAGGTACTAACAGAATTATAGAGGTAGAAAATGAAAAACTGCGTTTTACTGCAAAACCTGGAGCTTATACTGATCAATTACTACGAATAAAATTTAAGGGTGCAAAAGGAAGTAGTGAAGCGTATAGAGGCGATTTATTTGTTCGGATTAAGGTTATGCCACAAGAACAATTTATTCGTAAAGGAGATGATTTATACAGCACTAACAACATTGATTTATTTACTGCTGTTTTAGGAGGAGAAATTATTGCCAATACTTTATCAGGACAAATAAAACTAAAAGTCACAGAAGGCACTCAAAGCGGAAAAACAGTGAGGTTAAAAGGGAAGGGTATGCCGGTATATGATAAAACAAATGTTTTTGGTGATTTATACATTCGGTTAGAAGTTATAATTCCAGATAAATTAACTGATAAGCAAAAAGAGTTATTTGAACAACTAAAATCATCTTATAATACTTAATTCAATGAAAACAGATAACATTATTTATTACCCATCAATTACTGATGGATTTTTGCAGAGTGAAGTTGAAAACACCTTTTATGACGCAATGCTTATCTATTCACTTAGGCATTTATCATTTCTTGAGGACGTTTCAGAGGAAAATATATTAGCAGCATTGCAAAAGTCTTTGCAGATATGTCACTTGGCAGGTGTTAATAGTAGACATCATTTTAAGCAAATATTTGTTTTTGATTTAAATAAAGGAATGCTGCATATTGATTGGCGTATGAGTAAAACCGGGTTTAATCTATTGATTATACAAATGCCTTCAGCAAATGTGAATTTAGCATCATGGTTATGGAAATTAGCAGATCACAAAACACATTAAAACGATTAAACGCTTAATAAATCTAAAAATTAGGGTTAAAAATCAGTTTATATCGATTTTGCCAATCACTCCCCAAATGCTCCCCAATACATACACATGGTTCATAAAATATTGCCAATTGAATCCTAAATAATCACATATGGCATTCCAAACAATACAATTTTGTTTTCAATCATAACACATAGTTAAAAAAGGTACTCAATCCTTTTCAAATCAAGATAACTTTTGTGTAATTTTAATTTTTAAACTAAATTCTTATGTTAAAAGATTTAAACCAAGTGTTCGATGAACTTCTTAATCGCTATATCAAGGCAATAGAAAAAGATTATATACAACGTTATAAAAGAGCGAAAGACAAAGAGTTTATAATTGAAGAACTCACGAAGGGAACAGATTTTACTATTGAATGGGTTGAAGTAGATTCTGAAAAGGGCAAGTTGGTGAAATTGTTTACGGAAATGTACAAACGAGGAGAGGACATGAATTATATCATTGCTCACTTGCAAGAGACCTATGGCGAGTTTGAAGATGTAAGGCCTTTTAAACTGATCGAAAACGGAAAGCGTATAACACTGTATTTAAGCGAAGAAGAAAAAGCCTTAAAAAAACTTGCACTTGACCAACGGAAACTTTTAAAACTACTAATCAGAAATACCGCTTTTACAGCTATTAAGAAAAAACTATCAACTCTTTTTGCTGAAACCAATTCAAAAAAAGAAACAAAAAACAACACACAAATAATTTGGACAGGATCAGAAAAAAATAAAAATGAATTTGTGCAGTTAGTTTACGGCCTTCATCAAGCAGGAATTATAAATGAAGGAAAAGGAGAGATCATTAAAATTACCGAATCCATTGCAGAAATATTCGGAATAGAATTGGGAAAAAACTGGCAGAGTAATCATTCTGCAAGTATTCATAAAGCAAAAGCAAACTACCAGCCACCTATTTTCGATAAAGTAAAAGAAGCCTATTTAAAATACGCCAAGACATTGGCGTATGAGAAAAAACAGACAAAGTAGGCAACAGTAATCTATTTTAAATCAATTAAAAGGCAGGAATTTCCTGCCTTTTTTCGTTGATAAAAATCGATCTACAAATCAATAAGTTATAAAAAATCAACTCCCACCCCGGCACCTACTTGGACTAAAAATTCAAACCATATCATGTCCTTTGTTTCGTCAATGACTCTAAAAGCAAGCTAAAACATTTACGGTAAAATAGACGCTAATTGACCGTAACAAGTAGAAAAATAGCAGAGAAATTGATGCTAATTGACGATAAAAACAATAAAAAAGGAGGATAAGATGAGTAGTACAACTGAAAACAAACAACAAAATGACTCAAAACAAGATAAAAAAGCGGAAGAACCTAAAGATTGGATGGAGTTAATTCTTGATTTTATTAAAAATCCGATTACAACAGGAGTAACAGGTTTAGCAGCCGGATATCTTTTGGGCACTTTAAAAGCAAGTAAAGATATAGAAGCCATAAAAGCGGAACATAAACTTCAAATAACTGAACGAGATGAGCAATTTAAATTACTTATCAGAGAAATAAGAAATACCCATAGACTCATTTCATCTCGAAGAGTAAAAGAAATGCCGAATGGCAACGAAGATAATGAGGAGGAAGAAGAAGATGAAAATACACTTGCAATGCAGCAGGATAATGGAACAAAAGTCTATAAATACAATCCCAAAAAGAAAAAAGTATTTGAAATAAAAGCATAATTAGAAATGAAAGCACAAACAGAAAAACAAAATATAAAAGTTCCGATTGAAATATTTTTGGATGTATGCAGAATGATAAGAACTGGCAACTTAAACAACAAAATAACAGGAAGTAATGAAACAACCGGCGAGGTAATGCTTGAAGTATCGTTTACAAAAGGAAATAAAATTCAAACAGCAGCCATGCAAAATATGTATGATGCAGTCAACGAATGGAATGATCAACGCTATGGAGAAGAAAATCCGGAGGAGATAGGATTAAATTAAACTCATAAAAAAACTTAAGTTAAGAGATGAACTGTTTGCATTGCCATAAACCAATTGAAGGAAAAAGAAATACTAAAAAGTATTGCAGTAACACCTGCAAGCAGTATGCCTATTTGAATAGAAGTTACTCCTTGCCTTCAAATTTGAATGGCGTTACAACAAATTCACCTGAAAATAAAACAATTCAAACAAAAGAAATAGCTGACTTAGAAATTGAATTAAATACAACCGCCAATATACTGCCTGTTAAAGAAAAGGAAACAAATACTATTAACCAACAAACAACTAGAAATCATGAATATAAAAACCAACTAAACGAGGAAGAATACAAATACATTTTCGCTGATATTTTAGAGAGAATTCATCACGGCTATGTTTCGCTAAACTACACACGTAGTTACTTTATTTACAGCACAAAGAACGGAGGAAGAATAGCCGAACAAAATGTATCCGCTTTTGCCTACATATTACCTCGTATAAGATGCATTATTGAAAATCTGTTTCAGTTAACCTATAAAAGAAAACTTTATTATAACACAGCAATAACAATTTGCAAAGCAATAGAAGAAATTCTGTTATCAGAGCAAATCAAAACGTTACCCGGAGATTTTCCATTTATAATTGATCTTATAAAACTGCATGAACAGTTTATGCCAATGGCTAGTTACTTGGAAACTGACAAAGAAGGGATCAAATTTAAGCTGACAAAGTCTGCGATTGTAAGATATATTTTGATTCTAAATTTAATAAGAGATGCTGCTAAAAAAGAGCCGTTCACTAAATTATTTCCAGACTTATGTAAACCTGTAGCCCATACTAATCCTAATACAAGGAGGGTTTAGGGCGACTTTGACATGTAAAACAAATTGTTTAACTTAGACTTGAGCCAAAATGAAAGAGATAGAATTAAGAGAGATAGAAAATGAAAATAAAACAGAAACTAAATGCGAACTTACCCTTGAAAAGGCAAGAGGGTTTTTAACCACAAATGAAAGCAATGAAATGTTAAGTGATGAGATATTGGAAAAAATAATTAATAGTATAAAAGTATTTTGCAAAGTTTCCTATGAATTATATTCAGAAGAGCAGGATCAAAAACTAAAAAACGGAAACGATAAAATTATTGAACTTTATCCAATTGAAAAGGAGCAACAACATAAAGAGGCAGCATAATTACGAATAACTAATAATTAAAAAACATGGCAGACGACAATCAATTATTCAAAAGCTTTTCAAAGGGCAAAAAGAAAATTCGCTTTGAAAATGACGACTGTGTTATTTACACCCGTGTATCAGGAGCCAAGCAATTAGATGGCTTGAGTCTTGAAACCCAACTCAAGGGAAACGAAGAATACGCCAAAAGACATAAACTTGTCGTTCGAGAACGATTCGGTGGTACTTATGAAAGTGCAGCAACTGATGAGAGAAAAGAATTTCAGCGGATGATTAAATACATTAAAACCACTAAACATAAGATTTCAAAAATACTTGTTTATAGTTTGGAGCGTTTTTCAAGAAGTGAAAATTCCATTTGGTTAAGTGGTCAATTAAGAAAACTAGGAACAGAGATTGTTTCAGTCACGCAACCAATCGACACAACAAACCCTGCTGGAATCATGCAACAAAAAATGTTGTTTTTATTCGGGGAATTTGACAACCAACTCCGAAGACAAAAAAGTATGGCGGGTGTTAAAGAACGATTACTAAAAGGTGAATGGTGTACTAAGCCACCAATTGGTTATGATATTCTTAGAACCAATGGCGAGAAAAAAATAATCTTAAATGAAAAGAGTAAAATCCTAAAGAAAATGTTTTTATGGAAAGCAGAAGAACGCTTGCCAAATGAAGAAATCAGAAAACGTCTTGTTAATCTAAATTATAAATTCAGTCTTGGTAGAATAAGTGAGATTTTAACTAATCCTTTTTATTGTGGTATTATGGTTCATAAAGCTTTGGAAGGAGAAGTTTTAGAAGGGAAACATGAAAAACTGATTACTAAAAATATGTTTTTACAAGTAAATGGTATTTTAAACGAAAAGAAACTTGGTTTACAAACCCGAAAGGAGCGAAAAGAAATAGCCTTAAAACGATTTGCTCTTTGTGAAGCATGTTATCAGCCAATGAGAGGATATATAGCCAATAGTTGTGATACACCTTACTACAAATGTAATACAGCTAACTGCAAATGTAATCGCAATGCTAATGAAGTGAATGCCATGTTTGAAAACCTGATATCTGGCTATAAAACTAACGTCAATTACGATAAATTGATTCATCAGCAATTAAAGCATACTTTTATCCAAATGAACGCCTCGATAGAGGAGAATCAAGCCTCTACTAAGGCTAAAATAGCCGATTTAAGCAAACATTTAGAGCGTTTGGAGGAAAGATTTATACTCGAAGAAATAACGGGAGAACTTTACCAAAAATACAAAGCCAAGTTTGAAAAGGAAAGGGACGAAATTGAATTACAAATTAGCAAAAACAAAATTGAGATGTCGAAGTTGGACGAGTACATAAGTTATTGTTTGAATCTCTCCATAAACCTCAGTAAAATGTGGCAGAAAGGCGATTATACGCAGCGGCAGGAACTACAAAACACCTTCTTTCCGAAGGGAATTACCTATAATCGGAAAGAAGATGTATGTCGAACTATAGAAACAAACGAATTTTTAGAGGAAGTCTCCGATTTGTCAGGGACTTTCGCTAAATTTACATCCGAAGAAATTAAAAAATTTACACCAACTACGAGTTGGGCAGGATAAACTCAGTCGAAGTGTACAGTAATAAAGAAAATGCTTCACCTTTTTATCTTCGACTACAGCTTCGCCTTTTCCCCTTCTAATCCTGCTTCGACTCCGCTCAGGTGTGCCGTGAAACAATAATAGTTGTAGGTTATTGTATGTTGTATAAAAGATGGTAGTAGGTCTGCCAGTGTCGCTGTGCA
>JAYVDU010000497.1:0-9774 GCA_043749245.1 Bacteroidota bacterium
CAGGCGTTTTTCTGTTCGAGTACACACAATAATTTAATTAAGTAATTGTAAATCAATTTAATCCTTGTTCGAGTCTGGAAAGCGTTTTGTTCAAAAAACGAAAGAATTTTAAGATTTAATTCTACTGTTTTGACTACAACAAAAGTAGATTTGACTACATATGTTTCTATATTCTTGTTCAACTTTGCAGAAACAAAAAAAATAAAATGAAAATTATAATTACAGGTTCATTAGGGAACATAAGCAAACCTCTAACCAAAGAGTTAGTACAAAAAGGACATACGGTTACTGTTATTAGTAGCAAAGCCGAAAGACAACAAGACATTGAAGCCATTGGTGCAAAAGCTGCCATCGGCAAAATGGAAGACGCTGATTTTCTTTCAGCCGTTTTCAAAGATGCAGATATAGTTTATCTTATGGAAGCAACTGGCACAGGCAGTTTTTTTGACCAAAATTTTGATATTATTGGGGCGATAAACAAAATTGGCAACAGCTATGCACAAGCTATTCAACAGTCGGGTGTAAAGTGCGTAGTGCATCTTAGCAGTATTGGCGCTCATATGGACAAAGGAAATGGTATTCTTGCTTTTCATTACAATGTAGAAAATATTTTGAAACAACTGCCAAACGATGTATCTCTTAAATTTATGCGCCCTGTTGGCTTTTACTACAATATGTTTGCGTTTATACAAACCATAAAAACACGAGGTGCAATCGTCCAAAACTATGGTGGAGATGAAAAAGAACCTTGGGTTTCGCCTTTAGATATTGCAGCAGTTATTGCTGAAGAAATGGAAAAACCTTTTAATGGAAGAACAATCCGTTACATAGCAAGCGATGAAGTTTCGCCAAATGAAGTGGCAAAAGTTTTAGGCGAAGCAATCGGAAAACCCGATTTGAAATGGATGGTAATTCCCGACGAACAATTGTTGAATGGAATGATATCAATGAGCATGAATCCGCAGATTGCCAAAGGTTTTGTGGAAATGAATGCAAGCAGACGTAGCGGCGTGTTATACGAAGACTATTACAGCAACAAACCAACTTTGGGAAAAATTAAACTAAAAGATTTTGCCAAGGATTTTGAAGTGGCGTTTAACAAAAAGTAAGTATCTTTAAAAGAATGGCAAACGCAAAACCGACCCACATTAAAACCATAAGCCAATATCATCAGGTTATGGGGCTTGGCAAGCCACAGCATCCACTTATTAGTGTAATAAATATGGATGAGATTAAACGAGCACCTCATCAGCAGTCAATAAGTTTAGTGTTTGATTTTTATTCTATTTCGCTTAAACGAAATTTTAATGCGAAGATAAAATATGGGCAACAGGAGTATGATTTTGATGAAGGAATTATGTTTTTTATTTCGCCTAATCAGGTTTTTGGAATTGAAGTGAACAAAGATGAATTACTAAAGCGTTCGGGATGGTTGTTACTCATCCATCCCGATTTTTTATGGAATACGCCTTTAGCTAAAGCCATAAAACAATATGAATACTTTGACTATTCGGTAAATGAAGCGTTGTTTCTTTCGGAAAAAGAGGAAGCAAGGGTTATAGGTATTATGCAAAACATGGAGCAGGAATATTGTTCAAACATTGATAAATTCAGCCAAGATGTAATTATTGCACAGCTTGAATTATTGCTCACGTATGCAGACAGATTTTATCACCGCCAGTTTATAACAAGAAAAATAACCAACCATCAAATCCTAAATCGCTTGGAAGATTTGCTGAATAAATATTTCATCAGTGATGCTTTAGCAAAAGAAGGATTACCCACAGTTCAATACATTGCGAAGGCATTAAATGTATCGCCAAATTATTTAAGTGGTTTATTAAAAGTATTAACTGGGCAAAGCACCCAACAACATATACACAATAAACTAATTGAAAAAGCAAAAGAAAAGCTATCTACGTGTACTAATTTATCGGTAAGTGAAATTGCCTACGAGTTGGGCTTTGAACATTCGCAATCTTTCAGCAAACTGTTTAAGACAAAGACGAATCTTTCTCCTCTCGAATTCAGAAGATCATTTAATTGACGATTTATAATTGCTTTTTAGCTAAGTAATCCATTTTTTGTACTTTTGAATCCGGAACGAAATATTGGTGTTCCCTATCAGATGTCCGTACAAGTCCCAAATCCGAGCAAAGTCCCTTGTATCTTCAAGGATTTCTTTCATATTTGGTCTGGAAGGGGGTACATAACCAGAAAACCTCTGATAAAACCTTATTTATCAGTGGTTTTCTGGTTCGATAAAGTAACCTCGAAAAATAAAACAATTTATTTTCAAGTATTTACTTGTTCGAGTCTGGAAGCCGAGTAATAAAAATCAATGATGAGTTTTATCTAATCAAGAGCAGCCCATTCATCTTTTTATGCTGTTATAAATATAACTAGCAAGGCACCCAAAAATTGTAATATACCGAAGAGGCATAATATGGGAAATACGTAACTCATTTAAATAATTGTGTAAGATATAACACGGTTAATATGTCAATTTTGATTCAATTGTAAAAGGAAAGACTTAAAGTGAAGTCAGAACAAAAAGAATATTAATATATAAATCTTTTAAAAACAGCTCTCATTATGACAATAATCATATTTGACATTGAATCTAATCACTTTATACCTTTCTGAAACCAAATACTTTTGATTTAAAAATTAAACCACATGAAAACAATTCTTATACCAACAGATTTTTCGAAGAACGCATTAAATGCGGCAAAATATGCTTTTGCCTATGCAGAAAAAACCAAATCAAAAATTATTCTTTTTAACGCGTATGAAAATCCAACTGGAGAATTGAATATACCTTTAACTGATACTCATATTGGTAAGCAAGAAGCAAAGCAAGCATCTGAGACGAGAATGAAGAAATTGGCAACTTCATTATCAAAGTTTTTTCCAAAAATCAAGCCAAAATGGGTTGTTCAACCCAGCATTGCCTCAGACAATATTCTCGAATATATAAAACAAAACAAAATTGAATTAGTAATAATGGGAACTACTGTTCAAGGTGCTATTGCAAGGGTATTTATAGGTAGTACAACGACTAGTGTCATTGTTAATGCCTCGTATACGATTATTGCAGTTCCTCCAAAAGCAAAATTTAAAGGAATTAGCAGGATAGCTATTGCAACAGATTTGGAAAATGAGAGTTTCTTTGCGGCCAAAGCATCTGTTTATTTTGCCAAACAGCATCACGCTGAAATTACTTTTGTGCATGTACAGGATTTAAACATTTTCGATGCCGAAGATGCGCTTCAAAAAATTGTTAATAAAACTAAAAAGCAAATAAAATATAAAAACATTTCATTCTATTTATGCAGAGATTCTGATGTTGCCGATGGTTTAGACACTTATATTAAGAAGAATAAACCAGATGCCCTTTCAATGGTTACATACGGAAGAAAATTCCCTGAAACAATTTGGAAAACAAGTTGGACTGATAAAATGTCAAACCACACATCAGTTCCCCTTCTCATGCTTCACGTTTCTAAAGTAAAAACAAATGAGAGCGAGAAAGCCAGTAAAGAAATAGTGAACAAGTCATTGGCAACAGTTTAAGGTGGGTATTAAATAGGACAATATTTGAAATTGTAAAGCTATGACTACTACCTCTACTACAAAAAGACTTATTATTCTCGTTCTTATTCTCGTTTTATTGTATTTTGGTAAAGACTTTCTTATGCCATTAGCAATAGGTGGAATTTTAGCAACACTTTTTTTACCGCTTTGTAAATGGCTGGAAGGAAGAAAAATTTACAAGGGTATAGCTGCATTAACTTGCTTGTTATTATTACTGCTTGTTATAGTCTCTGTCATTGGTCTTCTTGGTTGGGAAATATCCGAATTAACTAACGATTTTGCCTTGATAAAACAAAAGGCAATTGTCACAGGTGATAGAGTACAGGAATACATTTTTAATCATTTGGGAGTTTCGGTTGAAAAGCAATTACAAATATTAAAAGATGAACAGCCATCAATTGGTAGAATTATGCAGAAGGTGGGAGGCTCGTTTTCTTATATTTTTACAAATTTTATTTTAGTATTGGCTTACGTTTTTCTTCTGTTGTATTATCGTGTCCATATTCGGAACTTCATTCTTAAACTTATAGGACAATCAGATCGAGAAAAAATTCTTAAGGTCGTCTATAGCGCAACACATGTTTCTCAACAATATTTACTTGGACTATCTAAAATAATACTTTGTTTATGGATATTATATAGCATCGCATTTTCAATACTTGGAATCAAAAACGCAATCTTTTTTGCAATGCTTTGTGGTTTCCTCCACATCATTCCATTCGTCGGAAATATCATTGGTGCATTAATTACGGTTTTAGTTGCTACAATTCAGGGGGCTGGATTGCCAATAATACTAAGTATTGTGGCTGTATACGCAGTCATTCAATTTATAGAGGGTTGGGTTCTGGAGCCACTCGTATTGGGTCATCAAGTAAAGATAAATCCTTTATTTACAATCATAGCACTTATTCTTGGCGAACTACTTTGGGGAATTTCAGGAATTTTTCTTGCAATTCCTCTTACTGCAATGATTAAAACCGTATGTGATCATTTCGAATTGCTAAAGCCTTATGGTTTTCTTATAGGAGAAATTGATAATCATAAAAAGGAATTTTCGATTATCAAAAAAGTAAAAAAATATATGGGAAACTAAAGCTATCTTAAACAATGCCTGAAAATCATTTTGACATACAAGGTCTAACCAATAAGCAGGTAATTCTTGCAAGGGAAAAATTTGGACAGAACAAATTAGAATACAAAAAAGAAAACAGTTTTTTTGACACCGTAAAACGCATTGTCAAAGACCCAATGATGATTTTATTATTGGTGGCTTCTTCCATTTACTTTATCAGTGGCAAAACAGGTGACGGGATTTTCCTGACTGTTGCCATCGCATTTCAAACTTCCATTTCATTATATCAATATTCCAGAAGTAAAAACGCTTTAGAAAAGCTGAAAGATTTTTCACAACCAAATTGTAAAGTCATTCGTGATGGTAACGTAGAAGAAATAAAAAACGAAGATTTAGTAGTTGGCGACAGTCTAATTATAGAAGAAGGGACATCTATTACAGCAGATGGATGTATCGTGCATTCCAACGATTTTTCTGTAAATGAATCGATACTTACAGGCGAATCGTTTGCTGTTTTTAAGGATAAAACCAAAGAAGATAAATTTATTTATAGTGGCACAACTGTCACCAGCGGTTTAGCTATCGCAACAATAACTGCTGTTGGCAACAAAACCAAATTGGGTAAAATCGGAACGAGTTTAGAAAGTATCAGAGAAGAAAGAACACCGTTGGAAATACAAATTGCAAATTTTGTAAAGAAGATGGCAATTTTAGGTGCGGTAATCTTTGTAATTGTTTGGGCAATTAATTATTGGCATTCTCAAAATCTGTTAAATAGTTTGTTACAATCTCTCACATTAGCAATGAGCATTTTGCCTGAAGAAATTCCTGTTGCTTTCACAACTTTTATGGCTTTGGGTGCATGGCGGTTAATGAAAATGGGAATTGTGGTTAAGCAAATGAAAACGGTTGAAACATTAGGGGGTGCAACAGTTATCTGCACTGACAAAACAGGAACAATTACTGAAAACAAAATGAGTTTGGCAAAATTATATTTGCTATCATCAAATAAAATTTCACAACCGAACGACTTACTAACTGAAGATGAGAAAGGATTAATAAAATTGGCAATGTGGTCAAGCGAACCTATTCCATTTGACCCAATGGAAGTAGCATTGCATCAAGCGTATAAGGACATTATCCAAAATGACGAACGACTAAATTATAAACTCATTCATGAATACCCATTAGGCGGCAAACCGCCAATGATGACACATATATTTGAAAATGATAAAGGCAATAGACTAATAGCAGCTAAAGGAGCTCCCGAAGCATTGATAAATGTTTCAAAACTTACAGAAACTGAAAAACAACAAATAAATAAAGCCATTCAATATTTAGCAACTGATGGTTACAGAGTATTGGGTGTAGGCGTGTCAAATTTTATAGGTGGTAATTATCCAGCAAAACAACAAGATTTGCCCTTTGAATTTAAAGGTATAGTTGCCTTTTACGATCCACCAAAAAAGAACATTCAAAAAGTATTAGAAGATTTTTATACCGCAGGTATTGCTGTAAAAATTATAACAGGTGATAATGCAGCAACTACCGCAGCGATTGCGAAACAAATTGGATTCAGGGGTTATGAAAAAACTATTACAGGAGACGCGTTGATGAAATTGGATGATGACCAGTTAAAAGCCTGCGTTCAGGATACTACAATTTTTACTCGCATGTTTCCAGAAGCCAAATTAAAAATAATAAATGCCTTAAAATCGAATAATCAAATAGTAGCTATGACAGGTGATGGTGTAAATGATGGGCCAGCATTGAAAGCGGCACATATTGGCATTGCTATGGGTAAGAAAGGAACAGAAATAGCCAAACAAGCTGCATCATTGATTTTATTAGAAGATGATTTATCAAAAATGGTTAATGCTATTGCAACGGGTAGAAAGATCTATGCCAATTTAAAAAAAGCAATCCAATATATAATATCCATACACATCCCTATTATCCTAACCGTATTTATTCCTTTAGCTTTAGGATGGGTTTTTCCCAATATCTTTTCACCCATCCACATTATTTTCTTAGAAATAATAATGGGGCCAACCTGTTCGATTATTTACGAAAACGAACCAATGGAAAAAAATACGATGTTTCAGAAACCTAAAGCTTTGACAACTACTTTCTTTAATTGGAAAGAATTATCGACAAGCATTATGCAGGGATTAGTGATAACCGCGGGAACTTTGTTTATTTACCTGAATTCAGTAAATAATGGTTACGATGAAGCACTGACAAGGACAATGACTTTTACAGTATTAATAGCAGCAAACATTTTCCTGACTTTAATAAACCGTTCATTTTATTATTCCATACTTACAACTTTGAGGTATAAGAACAACATGGTTTTATTTATCATTTTTATAACCATTGCCATTGTAGGGTTTATGATTTATGTAAAACCGGTTACAACATTTTTTGAATTTGAAACATTGAATTTGCGTCAACTATTGACTTGCATTACAATTGGTTTCCTTTCAGTAATTTGGTTTGAAGTTGTAAAATTGAATAAAAGAGTAAAGACAATTGCACGTTAATTCTCCTTCTCATATTTTTTGTAATTTCGTTTCGAACTAAAAAATTTAAGCCTCATTTAACAGGTGACTGTATAAGTCCCAAATCCGAGCAAAGTCCCTTGTATCTTCAAGGAGTTTGTTCATATTTGGTCTGGAAGGGGGTACTTGAGCGGACCTATCAATAGAAATATTGATAGGTCCGCTTTCTTTTTTGTGTAACTACTTGTAAGTATATTGATTGGATGCAGTATTGAGCTCTTCTGGAAAGTTCGATATTGATTTACTTTTTTCGTCAAAATTAAGCACCGGATAAGTGGTTATCTAACTTAACCTTTCTTATGTTATTATTTCAACTGTTTAGAAACTTCCGCTTTACCAATATATCCTGCATGTGACCACACAAGTTTTCTATCCTTGTAAAGTGATAAGGTTGGTAATGTTTCTAATTTGAGGTCTTTGAATAATAATTGATTTTCATCAGCGTCTATCCGAAGTAGAATAACTTTATCTTTCATCTCTTTTTCCAATTCATCCAAATAAGGTTTCATTTTTTTACATGGTGCACACCAAGGAGCATAAAAATCAACCAATACTAATTTGTCTGATGCAAGAAGTGAATCAAATTGTTGGCGACCCATTCCAATAGATTTGCTTGTCACATTAGTCGTTTCAGGCAAACCCATACTGCACCATTTTAGAATACCTCCTTCTAATTCATAAACTTTCAAAAATCCGATACTACGCATCTTATCAGCCGCTGAAGAACTTCTACCACCACTTAAACAATAAACAAAAATAGGTTGAGAGGTATCCAATAGAGAAATCTGTTCTTCGAAATCTGCTCCATTCCAATCAATATTCTTTGCATTTTGTAAATGCCCATGTGAATATTCTTCGGGAGTTCTGACATCTACAACTGAGGATGAATCTGTCTTTTTAATTTTCTCAGAGAACTCAATGGGCGACAGTAAGATATTGTCCTTTTTTATTTGTTCATTAGAACACGAACAGGCTATTGTCAGGATAATTAATAGTAATAAAACAGAGATATATGTCCTCATAATATTATTGCTTCTTCTTTAGATTTGGTAAATCACACCCATTCGTTCCACAACAATCTTTATTACTTATTGCTTGAAATAAGATAAAAGATGCTACTACTCCTAACATAGCATCACCTGAGTGGATAGCACGTATTGAAATGATTACTCCCATAATCAGGCGAATCCAGCGCATGAAGTGCCAATTCGTCAATAGTATTTGTTTAATGGATTCCATTTACTTGATTTTGCTTTGCAAACTTGTCCATCCACCACCATTGTATGCTTCAAAACCATTAGATTTTAATACGCTTTTGGCTGAAGAGCTCCTTATACCTGAAGCGCAGCAGGTAATAACAGGTTGCTCTTTTTTTAGTTTGGATAAACTACTTTTCAAAGAATCTAAAGGAATATTTAACGCTCCTTTAATATGACCTGCTTGATACTCTCCTTTTGTTCTTACATCTATGATGACAGCTCCACTTTTCATCAACTCAGAATAATTAACACTTTTAATTCCAAGCTTTTTCTTTATAAATTCAATCATACTACTATATTTTAGTTTTGTAACATTCTTTCTACATCTCTCCATGAACTACCATCTTCACAGTCTACTCCTTGTGTTTTCAAAAACATGGAAGCCTGTCCACTTCTATTACCACTTGTGCAGCACAACAAAATAGTTTGATTGTACGATTTAACCTCATCAATTCTATCTCCAATTTCCTGAAGAGAAAGATTTAAAGAACCATTTACATGGCCTAAGCTAAACTCCTCGGGCGTTCGTACATCTATAATTATCTTATTTAGTTTGTTCATTTTCTTTTGTGTTAAATATATTCAACAATAAGCCTCCTAATACTGCTCCATACAAAGTACTGTTAAATGGACTCGAAGTAATCGCAGATGTTCCTGTAGAACATCCTACATAATAATAGTATAGGTAACTACAAATACTACCCATAAATATTCCTAAAATTGTCCATCCATACTTTCTAAGCATATCATATTTCTTGAGCAACTTTGTTAGTAAATATGATATGGGAATTATAAACAACTTCCCATGTAACAGGCATGACTTTTTTTAACATACTGCTTACTCCACAATACTTCTCTTGAGAGAGAGAAACAGCTTCCAAGGCTTCGTATTTAAAATCTTCATTACCTTTAAAGTGATATTCAAGGTGAATAGAAATATATTGTATAGGAGCTTCTTTGGAGAGTTCTCCCTGTGCTTTTATATTAAATTCATCCGCCTCTTTTTTTGATTTTCTAAGAATAGCGACCACATCCATTCCTGTACATCCTGAAAGTGCCGTTAATATAAATGGTTTAGGAATAGGTCCATTATCTTCACCACCAACTTTTTCAGGTGCATCCATAATAATTGTATGTCCGTTTACTAAAGCGTTGAATTGCATCTTGCCCATCCATTGCGTTTCTATCTCGTGTACCATAATTAATTTTTTCGTTTAGTAGTAATGTTAAAAGGTAAATACAAAGGACAAAATGAAATAAAGCTTGTCACAATGAAAACGGATGC
>JAYVDU010000498.1:0-2952 GCA_043749245.1 Bacteroidota bacterium
TAACACACGGTTTGCCTCAGCCTCGCAGAAGTACAAGCATTTGCAAAAGCGGTAGAAAGTTTTTTATTTTTTCTTTGCAAATGGCAATAAACAGTTATCTTCGTTATTAGCATTTCGGCAGAAAGTGTTTCAAACGTCGGCCGAAGCAAACCGCGAAAACGTTAGCTGCAACCTTAACGAAACTACATGACAACCGACAATAAAGAAATATGGATAATAACAGGGTATGAAAATTTTGCCCTTGAAGGATTAAGTGGGTTAAAAATAGAACCACTTGCTAAAAAAGTTGGGAAAAGTAAATCCTCGTTTTATCACCATTTTGCGGACGTTGATTATTTTTTAGACTTTCTATTAAAACTTCACATTAAAAATACGTGTATCATTTCACTAAAAGAGCGAAATGCACAAAACATAGACCCCGAGTTAATAAATATAATTATAGAACATAAAATTGATTTTCTTTTTAACAAACAGTTGCGTTTGTATCAAAATCTTAAATTATTTCCAGAAACCCTAAATCAATCTAATAATATTGTAGGTAATTTGCTTACGATGGAGTGGACTAATCATCTTAACAAAAGATTAACAAAAAAACAAACTGATGCAATATTGTCATTAGTTATACAAAATTTTTTTTTACAAATCACTGTGGAAAATCTTAACCAAAAATGGTTGTCAGAATATTTTTTTGACCTTACCAACATCACCAGTAAATTAATTTAAAAGCCATTGTACGGTAACGACTAAAATACCACAATCGCTTTGTTTAAGTTTGTTTTTTGACACATAAAAACAATTAAACATGACAGAACACATTTTTTTCTATCTAGGTCTATCTTTCTTGGCTATGCATGAAATGGACGCTATGCGTTGCAAAGAATGGCGAATATTTCCAGGAATGTCAATGTTAAGCGACAGAATAGGTCATATAGTATTTATTTTTGTTCATATACCATTATTTTATTTTATATTTTGGCAACTTGCAAACAGTCAAAATATAGAAAAATTCATTTCGGGATTTAGTCTATTTATGATTATTCATTTAGGACTTCACATCTTATTTCTTAAACACAAAAACAATGAATTTAAAGATTGGATTTCATGGACAATCATAATTGGTGCAGGCTTATGTGGACTGATTGACTTGATAGTTTAACTTTATAAGTTTATTAACCTTAAGTGCAGAAAAAAGGCAGCAGCTAACAGTACCTAAAAAAAATGCTGGCATTAGTATAAGTTTTTTGCCTACAAGTTGTCCCTAACGGGAAAGTCATTATATTTATGTAGGCAAAAAAGAGAACAGTATTTCGGCAACTGATAAACTTTTGTATGTTTAGAAAGTTTTCGGTTTCAAATCCCGCACTTCTTTTAGCTCCCAAACGTTACCTGCAAGCGTAGACAGACAACAATATGAAAACAATATTTTTAATCGGGGTCATATTATTAGTTACAATTGGACTTCTGTTTGCCTGTAACACTGGACAACCAAAAAAAGACGACTTCTCAAGCATTATAAATGACCCAAAAATAAATTCGAAAGAAGTCGGACTGCGAGAAGGTATTGAATACTTTCAAGTAATTGAAAATGACAAATATGGCTTTCGTGACTTAGATGGAAATATTGTAATCAAACCTCAATTTTGCAACGCTGAAATGTTTTCAGAAGGCTATTCTGCAGTAACTGTGGGTGACAAATGGGGACTAATTGACACAAAAGGTAATTACATAATAGACCCCAAATATGAATATTTGGGTGGGGTCCACGGAGGACTCATAAGTTTCCGTGAAAATGACCTGTATGGTTTCATTGACATAAAAGGCGAAATAAAAATAAAACCACAATTTTACTGGGTAGACGAATTTTCAGAAAGTCTTTGCGCTTTTAGTACTGACTTTAGATCAAAAGAACCTCGTAAATATGGATATATTGACACTACAGGAAAAGTAGTGATTGACTGTAAACTCAAATTTGCGAGCCAATTTGAGAATGGGAAAGCCAAAGTAATTTTAGACAAAGACAAGCATTCTGTATTAATTGACAAAACTGGGAAAGTTATTGGCACAGACCACTAACAAGAAAGTAAACGCCAGCAGGTAACACACGGTTTGCCTCAGCCTCGCAGAAGTACAAGCATTTGCAAAAGCGGTAGAAAGTTTATTATTTTTTCTTTGCAAATGGCAATAAACAGTTATCTTCGTTAGTAGTATTTCGGTAGAATGTGTTTCAAACGTCGGCCGAAAGCAAACCGCGAAAACGTTAGCGGTCAGCTTAAAGACAACACAACTATGGAAATATTCGCAGAAACAGAGCGTTTAATTTTACGAGAACTATTACCAATCGACCGTAATGGTTTATTTGCCGTCGACTCAGACCCAGAAGTTCATATTTATCTTGGTAACAATCCAATAGAAAATATAGAAAAAATTGACGACAATATTAAGTTTATTAGAAAACAATATGTCGACAATGGAATTGGTCGTTGGGCAGTGATTGAAAAAAGTACAAATAATTTTATTGGGTGGGCAGGACTAAAATTAATTAGAGAATTAACTAATAATCACATTGACTACTATGAATTAGGTTATCGTTTAAATAAAAGTTATTGGGGTAAAGGTTTTGCGACAGAGTCAGCAAAAGCTTCATTGCAATATGGTTTCAATACATTAAATCTAAATAAAATCTATGCAATCGCAGACTCCAAAAATGTTGCTTCAAGAAACGTAATTGAAAAAATTGGATTAAAATATATAGAGACATTTACAAATAACGACACTGACCACGATTGGTTTGAAATACATAAGCCGCAATAAAAAAGCCGAACCGCTAACAGTACCTAAAAAAAATGCGGGCGGAAGTATAAGTTTTTTGCCTACAATTGGTCGCTTCGCGAAAGTTTGTTATTTTTATGTAGGCAAAAAAGAGAACAGCGTTTCGGCAACTAATAAACTTTT
>JAYVDU010000499.1:0-2947 GCA_043749245.1 Bacteroidota bacterium
GTGTAATATTGTTTTTTAGTTGAATAAAGTACAAGGGAACAGGTTCTGCCATAACCCAAATCATTTTTAATAATTAATTTTAAATACGTTGTGTTTTTATGTTTAATAAACTGTACCTGATAATTATTTTTGATGGAAACAGAAATCAGATCCACCAACTCTTTTTTTGTAGCTAATTGCAAAGCGCAGGAGTCTGTTTTAAGAGCCATGGTACATTTCACCTGACTATTCATCTTAAATCCTGAAAGCAAACAGCCTATAATCAATACAAACTTCATATACTTAATCTCTGAGAGTTAATAACAGCTAAATATATCAATTTTATAAATAATACTGGCAGTCGCTACTTAAATCATTCTATAAAATAATCCCTAACCTACTCATAATCAGCGCTAAATTAATTTGCTTTATATAAGCTATAAAGTTATATTTGCAACCTTAATTTTTAGATATAATACCAATTTTATGCAAAACAAAGGTGCCATCAAAATTTTCGCTATTCTTTTAGCTTTAGCGTGTGTTTTTTATTTATCATTCACGTGGATTACCCACAGTGTAGAAACAGACGCTAAAGAATACGCTGCTGGCGTTACTGGTTCTGCTGGTGCTCAATCCGCAGCCTCAAAATATGGGAATGGTGATTCTACTAAAATAACTGCATACATTGATTCGGTGAGCTTAAAGTTAGTTGACAGATACTTAGATTCAGTTAAAAAACAACCAGTTTACGATCTATTGATTGCAAGCTACACTTACGAAGAGTGTAAAAAACGTGAGATCAACTTAGGGTTGGATTTACGTGGTGGTATGAACGTTACCTTAGAAATTTCGGTAGCAGATATCGTGAAGAATTTATCAAACAACAATAACGATGCGGCTTTCAATGCATCCATTGTTGAAGCTCAAAAAAACATGGGTGTTGGTAACAACGATGATTTCTTAACCTTGTTTGAAAAAACTTACAAAAGAAATACACCTCAAGGTAAATTAGCACCATTATTTCAAACGATTGAATTAAAAAATGCAGTTAACTTTAATGCGACTAACGAAGAGGTTATTGCCTTTATTCGTACCAAAGTATCTGAATCCATTTCTAACTCCGAAAAAACATTCCGTTCTCGTATCGACCGTTTTGGCGTAGCGCAACCTAACATTCAAAAATTAGGAAACACTGGTCGTATCTTAGTTGAACTACCTGGAGTGAAAGACAAAGCGCGTGTACGTGAATTATTACAAGGTACTGCTAACTTAGAATTCTGGGAAACTTACGAAAACCAAGAAGTTGCTCCTTTCTTCGAAAAGGCAAATAATAAAATCAAATCTATTTTATATCCTGATTTTGAAACATCCAGAGATACAGCGACTGTAGCTACTAAAGATTCTTCTAAAGTAAAAGATGCTGTTGCTAAAATGGATTCTTCTAAAGTAAAAGACTCTATTGCTAAATTAGCTAACGTTCCTGCTAAACCTACAGCAGCTAAACAAGATACGGCTTATGAAAACTTCATGAAACGTTTCCCTCTTTACTCTTTATATTCTCCATTAAAAGCAGCTGTGTATCAAGATCAACAATCTAAAGGATATGCTTATATCCCAGGGCCAACTGTTGGTTATGCACTTAAACAAGATACTGCTAAAATTAACGAATACTTACGTATGGATAAGGTGAAGGCAATCTTCCCATCTAAATTGAAATTCATGTGGGGTGCTAAACCAGAATTACGTGGTGAAGCTCCTAATCAAGTGGAAACATTTGACTTATATGCGATCAGAATTACTGACCGTAGCGGTAAAGCAGCTATGTCTGGTGATATTATTTCTGATGCTCGTCCTGATTTTGATGCACAAAGTGGTGGTCACCCATACATTAGTATGACTATGAAAGGTGAAGCTGCCACTAACTGGGCTAAATTAACCAAAGCTAATTCACCTCAAGGTGATAAAAAAGGTCGTTCAATTGCAGTTGTAATGGATAACATGGTGTATTCAGCTCCAACAGTTAATGGCGAAATTAAAGGCGGTCAATCTCAAATCACTGGTAACTTCACGGTTGAAGAAGCCGGAACCTTAGCAGCTGTATTAAGTGCAGGTAAATTACCTGCTCCTGCTCGTATTGTTGAAGAAAGTGTTGTTGGTCCTACCTTAGGTCAGGAAGCTATTGATTCAGGTTTAATGTCTTTTGGAATTGCGTTATTAGTAATTTTAGTATTCATGTTCATGTATTACAATAAAGCAGGTATGGTTGCCAACATTGCTTTATTATTTAATATGTTCTTTATTATGGGCGTACTCGCATCCATGAATGCGGTGTTAACCTTACCCGGTATTGCCGGTATCGTGCTAACCATCGGTTTGGCAGTGGATGCTAATATCTTAATCTTTGAGCGTGTTCGTGAGGAACTCGCCTTAGGTAAAAATACACAGTTAGCTATCAGAGAAGGTTTCAAACATGCGATGAGTTCTATTATTGACTCTAACGTAACCTTAGCCATCTTAGCGGTTATCTTAATGGTATTTGGTTCAGGACCGGTACAAGGTTTTGCTACTACGTTGTTAATTGGTATTGGAGCTTCTTTATTCTCTGCTATCTTAATTACACGTGTTATTTTCGAATGGATGTTAGAGCGCAAAATGCCTGTACCATTTGATAACACTTACACACGCAGTGCATTCAAAAATATCACGTTTGATTTCGTTGGTCGTCGTAAAGTATATTACGCTATCTCTGCTGTTATTATTGCATTAGGTGTGGTATTCTATTTCAAAAACGGTGGCTTCAAATTAGGTGTTGACTTTAAAGGAGGGCGTACTTACCAGGTGCAGTTTGATAAAGACATGAACACGGAAGACGTGAAAAAAGCCCTAGGAAATGTATTTAAAGACGCGAGTTTAGAAGTGAAAACTGTTGGTAGTGCTAACAAATTAAAAATCACTACTTCTTTCCGTG
>JAYVDU010000500.1:0-9746 GCA_043749245.1 Bacteroidota bacterium
AGTACAACCTACTAACTCACCAGCTTGTAATTGCTCCAACGTTTGCATTTTTTATTTTTTAGGAATTCTCACTAATGTTTCTAATAAGAAACCCCAATATTTTTGCACTGAACTAATTTGTACTCGTTCATCGGGAGAATGAGCACCTTTAATGTTTGGTCCAAAAGAAATCATTTGCATATCAGGATAATTTGTACCTAAAATACCGCACTCTAAGCCGGCATGACAAGCGCTAACCTTAGCTTCTGAATGATATCTTTCTTTATACAAATCACTCATCAATTTAACGATGGGTGATGAAGGATTTGGTGCCCAACCTGGATAAGAGCCACTAGATTTTATTTCAGCGCCTAATAATTCAAAAGTTGAAGTAATGGCATCTTGTAAATCTATTTTTTCTGAATCAACAGAACTGCGTGTTAAGCATTGAATTTGATAAGCACCTTCTTTTACAATAACACGAGCAACGTTATTTGATGTTTGCACTAAGCCTGCTATATCTGGACTCATGCGGTAAATGCCGTAAGGGCAAGCATAAATGCTACGTACTAATTTGTATTGAAAATCTTTTTGTAATACCTGTTTAGGAGCATCTGTATCTTCAATCGTCACAACTAATTTTGGATCTGTTGTATGGTATTCTTCTTTAATAATTGTTTCGAAATTTTTAACTTGTTTTTTAAGTGCTTCTTTGTTGGTATCTGAGACGGCAATCACAGCAACCGATTCGCGAGGAATGGCATTACGTAAACTACCGCCATCAATAGACGCAATTTCTATGTGCAAATCGTTGCTCAAATTCAATAATAAACGATTCATAATTTTATTCGCATTTCCTCTGCCACGGTGTATATCCATCCCGGAGTGCCCGCCTGTTAAACCTTTAATAGCAATACTAAAAGCCATCGTATTTTTTGGAGCAACTAATTCGTACTTACCAAGTGCTGTTACATCAACGCCACCTGCGCAACCAATGGTTAATTCATCATCATCTTCTGTATCTAAATTCAACATGATTTCACCATCTAATAAACCACCCTTTAAAGACAATGCGCCTGTCATGCCTGTTTCTTCATCTATTGTAAATAACGCTTCCAATGCAGGATGAGGAATGGTAGTTGATTCTAACAATGCCATAATCGACGCAACACCAATACCGTTATCAGCACCTAATGTAGTTCCATTTGCTTTTACCCAATCGCCCTCTACTAACATTTCTATCCCTTGCGTATTAAAATCGAACTGAGTAGCTGCATTTTTTTGATGCACCATATCTAAATGACTTTGTAGCACAATGGTTACTCTGTCTTCCATTCCTTTAGTAGCAGGCTTTTTGATAATCACATTTCCAACTTCATCTACAAGCGTTGGTAGGTTTAATTTTTCGCCAAACTCTTTCACAAATTGAATCACCCGTTCTTCTTTTTTTGACGGACGCGGTATAGCATTTAAGTTGGCAAAATTATTCCACATCACTGTGGGTTCTAGTTTTCTGATAGCTTCGTTCATAGTATAAGGTTGAAATTTTAAAGCATAAATGTATCATTAAAATTTATTTTTTAAGATAATTAACAGTACTTTCTCATGTTGTTTTGAGTTTTACTTGAAAACCCTATTTATATTAACCAACTCCAACAATAGTTGAGCATGTTCTATGTATCCTTTGACTTTAGAATGAACTTTTAAATAATAAATTTATTCTTCTTAAGATAATGAAGTGATAATTTGAAATTTACCACACTATCATTATGGTAAATTATGTTTTATAGTCTTGGCATGTTTCTTATAACCATCAAGAAAATCTTTCATCCATTTACTCTTGCCGTCTGTAAATTCGAAATAATTCACTTTTATTTCAACATCTTCTTTCAACTTTTTATGTTTAGAACAAAATGTTTTTCGCATTATTAATAGGTCATCATCAGTACCCCATTTTAATGCTTTTTGCACTAGCTCACATGCGGTATTTGCATCTTTTTTATAAGAATAGTAACAAGCGGCTAATAGCTTATAAGCTCCAACATTTCTATTATCAAATATAATTGCTTGATTTAGGTTATTAAAGACCTCTTTTTGCTGCATAGCATTTTCTGGCATAAAATAAAAATAGAATACGGCTGCATTATAATATATAAATGATTTATTTTTAGAAAGTTTTATGGCTGTTTTTAAATCACTTTCTGCACCTATACTATCATGAGACCGTGTTTTTACAAATGCTCGTAAATTATAAATGTAACACAACTCACTTGAATCAATGTTACTGTTAATCATCTCATCACATTCTTTAATCACTAAATTATTTTTAGTTTCATCATCAAATAACAAGCTCATCTTATTAAAATGAGCATCCATTTCTTTGTTATTTATTTTAATTGCTTGGTTATAATCCTTTAAAGCAGCTATTGTATCATGTAAACAAACATTTATTAACCCTCTTAGATTATATAAAGCATTTTGTTTTTCTTTACGACTATAAATATCTATCGCTTTTTGGCAATATAGTTTAGCCTGTTCACAGTTTTCAAAAATATATTCTATTCGGGCATAACCGTAATAAGTGGCGGCATCAGTGGAATTTAACTTAAGACTTTTTATAATATGTTTTCTTGCATTAGCACTATCTCCTTTTAATGCGTAACAAAAACTTAACCTATTGTAAACTTCGATAGTTGGCTTGCTGTATTTTAAAAACGCACTTAAATCAATCAACGCACTATCCATCTTATTTTCATTATAGTAGGACATTCCTCTAAAATAATACACGGTTTTTTCATATCCCTTACCACCCATTTTTAGGTGGGTATTTAAATCTGAAATACAATCTTTATAATTTGTTAAATAAAAATCTAACTCTCCTTTTTGCAAATAATAATCGACATCATTATTTTTTGAAATAGCGAACACCATATCCTCTAGTCCCTCTTTATATTGTTTTAATTCCATATAACAAAAAGCTCTATCTACATAGGGCTTCTCATTTTTAGGGGGATTTGAAATAATTTTTGTTAAATCAGGAATTGCTTCTTTATAATGACCGAGCTTCATTTGACAATAACCTCTAAGATAAAACCAAAATACATTATCCGATTTTAAGGAAATTGCTTTATTAATATCTTTTAATGAATTTTCGAATTTACCCTGTAATCGATAGGCTTCCGCTCTTAACGCAAAACAAGAAGAACTCTCTTGATTTGCTTCAATACCTTTGTTTAAATGCACTATAGCTTGTTCAATTTCATTTTTTTGGTAATTGGTTATTGCTATGTCATATTCTCGTTTTGATAGTATCGTATCTTGTTTAATCGCATTTTGTGCCATTAAACAGGGGCTGTTTAATAAGATAAGCACTATATGAAAACCTAGTATATAAACTGGGGTATTAACTTTTTTTAAAAATGGTGCCATATAGTAATCAAGAAAATTTTAAAGCATAAATGTATCATTAAAATTTATTTTTTAAGGTAGATACTTCGCACTTTCTAATGTTGTTTTTTTTATTAAATCCGTATAGGTAAAAAAATAATGTCTTACAGCCCCTTCTTCGCATTCCATTCGTTTACCATCCAATAAGGATTTTCTTTAAACTTAATCCAATCAGCCATTAAGCTTGCTTGCAATTGGTCAATAGCAGCTCGTGTTGCGTCATCATACTTTTTGTAGTCACTTTGATAATATTCGTTTTTAATGGTTCGCTCTATATATTCAAGTAAATTAAAACAGGTTGTAAATTGACCGCAAGCAATTAAGGTATCAAGCATATGATCATCGCCTGCTAACTCCTCGTCTGTAAACCAAAGTGTTGTATGTTTGGTATTAGCCTTTGAGGTAGCTAATATTATTTTTTCGCCTGGTTCTAATAATTCATTATGTAAATAATGATGTTTTTTTCTTCTTTTAATAACCTCATGGTCAATTAATTTACGTGCGGCATTCATCACAACTCTTGATTTCCAGGCAGAATCACTATAGATGCGTTCCAAACTAAACCATTTCATTTGCTTAATAAACACTTCCGAAACCAGCTTCATTCCTGACTTACTTCTATTAACGAATAAATTATAAAGTGTACCAAATTTTAAACTATCGAAATGAAGAATTCTATTTAATTCATATTCAGATACACCAAAGCGTTTGGTTAAACCAGTAATACCTTTAGAGAAAATAAGTAATACTAAGGCCAACATTAAACTAACCGTTCCAAAAATAGATAATACAATGATAGAAGCTTTTGTATTTGTGTAAGAGGCAAATAAAATAGCAAAAACTCCAATAATAGCACTGCATAGTCCGAAATTTTGCAAACTTCCAAAATTCCAATTACCGATATAAGGAATTTTATTATTTGTACTTCTGATAAAACTTTCCATACTTGGAGGGGAAACATCCGATACTATATATAAATCAACTGCCTTATGATCCTGTGAACGAAGCAATTTTAAATCGGGAGAATATTGTCTCATTCTTTCTTCGGCCAGCACTACGGCATCAATCCCCTGATTATCGTCAATGGAACCATCCATTAAGCCTATTGGATAATGAATTTGATCACCTTCATGCGCATGACGAGGCAATAGCGATTCATCCATTAATTTGGTGGCGCCAGGGTACACAAAATCATCAGGAAAATTAATAGGTTCAAATCCGAAGGGGAAACAAGAAGAAGCAGCTATGATATCTGATAACCGAATTTCTTTTGCAACATCAATGGGGATATGAATTTTTTTATTCCCTATATATTCATGGTGCGTATGAGTATCTGATGGCTTTTCAGTTTTGTTAAAATAAAAAGGCAAAGCAAAATTAAATTCTGTTGCACTAAAACAAATTTCTTTTAAATGTATGGGATGTTGGTTATCCCAAATTAAATTAAACGTTTCTGATTCAAATTTTTCATGATAAATAGCGGCAAAAGAATTAATCAATGATCGCTGTTTTCCTTCTAACCAGTTTTCGTCTTTCGACAAGTACTCAAGGGCTTCTGTAACTAAATCGCATTCCGACATAAAGCTGTAGACACTTTCGTAACAATCTTTAATCGTTCCACCTTTTTTTAAGGTTGTTACATATTTTACACCTACAAAAGTTCCAGCTGATACGGTTGATAATATACGCGTTCGCTCTAACAAGCTCACACCTAACCACGTATTCGATGATAAATAAGCAAGGGTACCTAAATGAAAAGACGTTGCTCTATATCCGCCTCCAGATAAGGAAATGGCAATATTTGCAAAAGGAGATTTTGGAAGATGATTGTTTCCTCTTTCTTTACTGTTTTTTGATACTTTAAACTGGCTTTCCATAAAACGTTTAGAAAGGATTAAATTACGAAAAAATAATATAAGAAAAACAATACCTCTAAACTTAAACAGATTCTAAATACAAAAATTTAAATGGTTCTTCGATATTTTCAGTGAATCTGATAGCTATCGGATTGAGTTAAATAAACTAACTCATACGTTGGTAAGTGTGCGGTAGGTTTTGGCGAATTGCGAAGCACTCATTTATCCCGAAAGGTAAAATAAAAAAATATGAATAAAAGGAGCGATATACATATTTTTCTGGCGGTGCTGCGAAGGCTTTTTGAGCGAAGAAAAAATGGATATGGCTTTTCGCCTTGACTTTTGTATCTTTTGGTCAAGCAAAAGATAATAAAAAAATAATGCCGATAGCTATCGGTACCACTGTTTTTGTCGAAGAGCCAATTAATTCGATATTTTGATAATTTTGTAACTCACAACTCATCACATGAACTACATACAATATACGTTTACTATTACACCACCAGAACCTGGCACTGATATTTTAATTGCCATGCTTGCCGATTTAGAATTCGAAAGTTTTTCGGTTACCGAAACAGGCGTAGAAGCCTATATACAAGCACCGTTTGATAATGAAGCCTTAGTGAAAGAAATTGCTTTTGATGATTTTTCGATTTCTTACCTACGTGTTGAAATTCCTAAAACAAATTGGAATGAAGAGTGGGAGAAAAATTTCAATCCGGTTTTTGTAGATGATTTAGTGTGTATTAGAGCGCATTTTCACCCTAAAGTAAATACTATTAAACACGATATTATCATTACGCCAAAAATGAGTTTTGGTACAGGCCATCATGATACGACCTGGCTAGTAAGTAAAACCATGTTTGAATTAGATTTTAAAAATAAATCTGTTTTAGACATGGGCTGTGGTACAGGTATACTAGCCATCTTAGCCAAACAGTTAGGGGCTACTACTATTTTAGGAATTGATATAGATGAATGGAGCATCGAAAATTCGATAGAAAATGCAGCAATTAATGAAGCGAGTGATATCGTCTTTAAAAAAGGAGATGCATCGTTATTGCCAGTAAAACCAACCTTTGACATCGTATTAGCAAACATCAATAAAAATATTTTGAAAAAAGATTTAGCTACGTATTACCAAAGTTTAAAAAAAGACGGCTATGTTTTACTCAGCGGTTTTTTTACAGCCGATGTAGAGGAACTCACCAACTTGGCTAAGACCATCGGTTTTAGCTGTGTGGATCAATACAGTAAAAACGAATGGGCTGTGATTAAATTGAAAAAATAATTGGTAAGATTAGGTTGTAGTTTTACAATTTAATTATTGCAAACTTTATTTTATTCTCTTTTTGACCATAGATCAAGATTTCATTCGGAGTTTTATAATAGAATTTACTGGGATGAATATAGGATGTATTTTCATCTATATAATATAATGCTTTTTTTGCCCATGTACCCGACTCATTCAATCGAATTAAAAACGTACTACTGCCAGTTATTTTTCCAAGTCCACCTTCAATTTTATAAGGATCTTCCAGTCCGTCGTTTCTAGAATTGTCATTAAATATTAAATATAGTTTGTTATCTTTTACAATGTCAATATATGAATAGAATGATTTTGATCTACCAGATTGAAGTTTTGGTATAACATAAGGTTGATTAATGGTGCCATTTTTGTCTATTCTTGTTACTATAATGTTGAAATAATCATCACCAGCTGTATTTGCTAATTCAAGTTCAACAATCTGTTCTGAAACAATCATCACTTCATCGTCTTTTAGATTAATTATTTTTGTATTTACCAAGGAAGTGATTGCATTAACCGTATCATACATTGTATATTCCTTTAAGAATTTACTGTTACTGTTTAATTGAGCTATCACTTTAACATCATATTCATTTTCAAAATATTTTTTGTTTTCTAAACTGTTGGTCGTAAATTCATAATAGATCACGCCACCTCCTGTAGCCTTCTTTTTCATGCCATTAAAATAATAACCGACAATTTGCAGTTTATTATTTGTTTTTACCATATGAAATCTTGATAATGGAAGGGTTGTCTTTATTTCTACAGATGCGCTTTTAAAATCATTAGTTATTAAGTTTAAAGACAAAACTTTATAGATATATTTTTTTGGCTCGGGAGTGTTTTCTTTACTGATAGCATACAGTATTTGTTTTTCATCTAAAATTAAATTTGATATGGCAAAGGATTTGTTACAGGGTACTTCAAATGAAATTGCCTTTATGGTATTTAAATCTGCATCAAATAATTTTCCAATTATTTTCTTGTTTTTAACATTACTTGAATACATGAAAAATTTTGTACTATCTGTATTTAAAACAACGTCACATTTTTTTAGGATATAATCTTTATCAGCTTTATAAGATTGTAGATCTTCGTATATTAATTGTGGTTCTGCAATTGATTTTCCTTTTTTATCTATCAACGCAGCGTAACAGGCATATTCTTTTTCTTCTATTTTTGAATAAGGCTTTGCTAATTTTGTTTTTTCATTGTCAAAAAACAGAACTAGGTTACCGTTTTTCATAAGAGTTAAACTAATCATTTTCAAATCTCCTCTTTCATGTATGTCTGGTAGCTTTAACTCTGTAGAACTTATCAATAGCATATCCGAAGCGGAATATGTTTCTAATGAATAATAATGATGTTTACCAGCAGAACTATAATCATCTTTTAGTATATATATTTCACCGCCCCATTCTCCAAGTATTTTTTTTGGATCCATTCCATTTTTCGCTTTTGATTCATTTGACCATTCAACGTTTATTTTTTGAGATTTTAAAGAAACATTAAGTATTAAAAGTAAAATAACGAAGTATGATTTTTTCATAAAAGGTTGGATGTTTTTTTGTCTAAAATAAGCTTTTTAATTTAAAAGAGTTTTGTTATGTCAACGTTTATTATAAAAAAAATCTTTTATCTTAATCATTGTTATTGCAAATGCTTTTATATTTTGTTACACTAATGTTTGGTCTGCTAAGCTTATGAACGTTTGTTAGCGGGTCGTTGTTTTTTTCTCAGGCTTTTCTCCAGTTAACGGTTTAGTTAGTATAGGTATTTTACTTGAAGTCTTTTTATAAAAACCATTTGCAACTACAGCGTGTCCAAAGCCACAGCCTGAATTATAGTCAGAGGCCTCTTCTTTCACAGCTATTCCCTTTTTGTCAAAGTCAAAAGTAATTTTGCAAGTCGAGTCAGAATCAGTGTCTGTATATATTGCCTTGTTGTCATTATAACTTAATGTGTCAACAAATGAACCAGAGTTATAACTTGGAGCACCTTTATTTACTTCAAATGTCATTACTATTTTATTCAAACTTATTTTTTTAACTTGAACTTGCCCAGAATAACCATAAATATCTCCATTCTTATTATTCGCCTTACTGTTAAGTTTATATGTTCCTGTTGGGTCAATATAAAATACCTTAATCGAAAAACTTGTCATTAAAATTATTGAAGTCAATATTAATAGTGTTTGTCTCATTTGTGTCGTTTTACAATGCCTGTTAATTCAATTATCGGAACACTTTATTATCCTTAACCTACCAAATAATTCTGTTAATATACCTCCAAATTACAACTGTTATTTCATATAAACAATAATTAAAAGGTTCGAACATCACTATAAATGTTCACTGGGGTTCAGCGTTAAGTTTTATTCGTTTAAATATCCTATGTGCTGAAAGTAATTGCAAAGCAATATTAAATAGAAGAAATTTTATTGCACAATATCAGTTCCGTTCATATCTGCATGAAACGTACAATTATACATATAAGTTACTACAGAAGCGAATACGTGGTTATGAGTTACACCCGACGTTGCGGCGTTGCTTTGAAACAAACTGCTAATTACATTGCAATTCATATTGTCATTTTTCTTTCATATAATAGTTGCGTTGAGAGCAACGGTAATTGAAGCAGGAGTGAAGGCTGTGTTTTATACACAAACGTTATTAGCTCCAAGAGTGCTTCTATTTAATGCTAGGGGGCGGTTTGTTTTTTCAAATTAAAAAAATACGGTAGTAATGATAACAAAACATTAGCTAATATTTTCACATCATTTATGGCATTCTTGCTATTTTTGCTAATCCGATAATTTGATCTTCGTGTAAATTAAACTAAAGGCATCAGCATCATAAATCAACTTTAATCACAAAAATTACTAAAGAGAGTAATTGTTTGCATTGTTTGTGAAATAGGATTCGTTTAAGAAGTTTTTCTTTTAATTTTTTTTTGCTTGATTAAAACAAAAAATTAAGGCATACAGCTTCTTAAAAATTGATTTAAGGGTAACATGGATTTAAATACTTTAGCAATGTAAGTAGGAAAATTTTTATTCAGTACATCAGCATCCGTTAAATCATGAACCACGATGAAATGCTTGTGTTGCAATAACCCAATTTCTGGATGTGTTTTTTCATAGCCTTTAGGGGCTG
>JAYVDU010000501.1:0-2944 GCA_043749245.1 Bacteroidota bacterium
CCTAAAAAAGAATATGTAACGGCTACTTTTAAAACAACTCGTTTAATCAATTTTCATACAGTTGAAATTTTAAGTAAAAGAAGTCTCGATTTTAGAATCTCTCATCGCTTTGGCGATTTTAATAGTGGCGCCTATAATGCATGGGGCGTTGATGGCGGGGCTAACATACGTTTAGCATTAGAATATACCCATGGAAGCCGTTTGATGTTTGGTATAGGACGTACTTCAGGTAAAAAAATTGTTGATGGCTTTTTAAAGTTGCGTTTGTTAAAGCAAACTAATAAAGGTGGCGGCATGCCTATTAGCGTGACATTATTTAGTAGTGTATATCATACGTTTTTGCAAAATGTACTCATTGATGGCGTAAATAAATTTCAAACAGTTCCTGATAGATTATCATACTGTAATCAAATTATGATTGCGCGTAAATTTAGTTCCCGTTTTTCATTCCAATTAATAGGCGCCATGGTGCATTTTAATATGGTAGATAAAATTACAGACAAAAATGATTGCTTTATTCTTGGTGCAGTAACACGATTCAAATTCACGAAGCGTCAAGCTATTACACTAGAATACGCCCATCGTTTAAACCAATATAGTAATGATAAGTATTACGATAGTTTTGGTGTAGGCTATGATTTAGAAACTGGCGGACATGTGTTTCAAATACATTTAACTAACTCCTTTGGGCTAACCGAAGATCAATTTTATATGTATACCAATACTACCTGGCAAAATTTCGGAGTTCGTTTAGGCTTCAACATCTCTCGTGTATTTAGTTTACAGGGAAAACACAAAGCGGAATAATAATTGTATAAACTATAAAAAATAATTTAATCTTATGAAAAACATCACCCTTATCTGTTTAGTAGCCTTAGGTTTAAACGCAAACGCTCAAATTTATCGCGGAGATAAATGCAGTATCAAATTTTTTAGCGAAACTAAAATGGAAAATATTGATGCAGAAAACAAATTTACAAAACCCGTATTTAACACTCTAGATGGCCATTTTATTATAGAAGCACAGCAAACAGCATTTGAATTTAAGTCAGCATTTATGCAAGAACATTATAATGAAAATTATGTGGAAAGCGAAAAATATCCTACTGCAAAATTTGATGGTTTTGTTACCGAAAAAATTGATTATACAATAGATGGAACGTATAATGTTTCTATAGTTGGTAAATTGTCAATGCATGGTGTAGAATTACCGCGTACGATAACAGGCACTCTAGCAATTAAAGGAGGGATTATCACTATGGATTCTAAATTTGATATTAAGGTAGCTGACTATAAAATTAAAGTCCCTTCATTATACGTTGAAAAAATTGCAGAAGTTATTCAAGTAACATTTCATACAGAAATGTCACCAATTAAAAAATAAAAATTATTTTAGTAATTAAAGTTTATTAAAAAGCGCTTGTGACATTGTTGTTACAAGCGCTTTTTAATATCATGATTTTTACTTTGTGTTTTTTGTGAATATCTTCAGATGCCCCTTGATGCCAATGATGACAGCCACTTTCAAAATGATGCCCATACATCCTCCTCAAAACAACTTACGTCTCATACCAATATTCTTTTTCATCTGACGTCATGGGGTGATCAAAAAAATTGTTTCAGGGCTAGCATATAGTATATGCTTAATACCATTCATAATAAATAAATGGTCCAAACCACATAGGTACATAGTTCACATAGAATACTTGTTTATAAATTATGTTTCCTATCTATCTCCTATGTTTTTCAGAATGGACTATATATAAAACATATTTGGTATAAGCCGGCGTGTGGAAGGGGTTATGCAACGATTTTTTTTATTGTCTTGCTAAAAAATAATTTCGTTTTCAATTGTATATTTTAGAAAGAAAATTGTTATCATCCCAAAGCCACCGAGGCGCAGAGAAACAGAGAGAGGGTGAGTGTTTAAAATCTAAGTGAACTAAATATTTTTGTTTAAACTTTTCACGGAAATCAAATCACCTTTAATCATAACCATCAGTGCTATCTGCGTTCTATATGGTTTGTTTTAATACACAAACTGTTTCACTTCATTAGGAATAGAAAATGTTTCAGCGCTTTTGTAAAACTCTTCAAAGGCTAGATTTAAAAGAAATACACAGCCTTTAAATTTTTTCAGGTCTTTAGTTTCGAAAACACCTACTTTAAGTTTTGGTAATTGTTCATAAAGCGCATCTAGCTTAATTGATGTCATGGTTTGTTTCCCATTATAAAAAGACTGGCTGCTGCTTTTGATTTGAAAGTAAGGGAAGGGTTTGTGTAGTTGTATAAAATAACGATTCTTGATTACAATAGCGACCTCTCTTTCAGGAGCCCCACGTTCAATGGATGAATTAGCAAGGCTTTCCGGAACAACGCCTAAAGAAGAATTGCAAATGGCACTTCGGTTATCGGCAATGACATAAAAGGAGGCTGTGCAAACAATGTTAGGATTGATAACCAAATTGCTGTCTAAAAAAATACCCGAAATATTTTTGTGTTTTACGGAATCAGAATAATCAGAAGTGAAAAAGTAAACAGGGCAAAATTTAAATTCCTGTAAATAAGATAAGATAATGATTTTGTTTTTAATCGCCGTTTCTCTTTCTACCTGTGTTGCTAAATCATTATTCCCTGCGGATTTTAAGCGGTTAATGGTATTTGCATTTGTTTTTAACCGCACTAATAAAGCGCCATTTTTTTTAAGAGATACAATTTGTGCTTTGGCTATATCAAAGCGTAGAGTGTGAAAATTTGCGAAAGTCGTATCGCCTTTGTATTCACTAACAACAGGCGGTTTCACGCCTTCGTCTTGTGAAAAAGAAGTCAGAGTTGACATCAATAAAACACATAAGAAAAGAGTTGCTTTTTGAAAACAGCTAATAGCAGTGAATTTACGGCCAATTAGCATATTATCAAATCGGCTCATTATCAAACTATTTAA
>JAYVDU010000502.1:0-2936 GCA_043749245.1 Bacteroidota bacterium
CTGGTAAAGAAACGATTTTGACTATAGAAATGGTGGAAGCAATTACTAAATTAGAAGAAGTAACTATCACCGATTCTAAAAAAGGAGATGCGAATAATGATATGAGTACGGTGAGTAACAAAAATTTTTCGACCGAAGAAGCGAATCGTTATGCAGGAAGCAGAGGCGATCCGGCACGTATGGCCTCTAATTTTGCAGGTGTTAATGGTGCTGATGACTCGCGAAATGATATTGTAATACGAGGAAATTCACCTGCAGGTGTTTTATGGCGAGTTGAAGGTATAAATATTCCTAACCCCAATCACTTTGCAGTACCTGGCACAACGGGCGGGCCAGTGAGCATCTTAAATAACAAAACATTTGGTAATTCAGATTTTATGACTGGCGCTTTTGCGGCTGAATATGGTAATACCAATGCTGGCGTATTTGATATCCGATTAAGAAATGGTAATAATGAGAAACATGAGTTTACCTTACAATTTGGTTTATTAGGTATGGAAGCAGCTGCGGAAGGCCCATTATCAAAGAAATCGGGAGCAACCTATTTAGTAACGTATCGTTACTCTACATTAAAATTATTAGGAGGCCTTCATATTCCTATCGGAACATCAGCAATACCAGGTTATCAGGACGCATCGTTTAAATTAAATTTCCCAACAAAAAAGGCAGGAAACTTTTCTGTTTTTGGAATTGGAGGAACGAGCGATGTTTTTGTGAAATTGAGTGATAAAAAATATGATGAGATTGAGTTGTATGGTGATAATAATCGTGATCAATTTTTACAAACATCCATGGGGGTTGTAGGCGTTTCTCATTCCAAATCTATCAATGAAAAAACGCTAATCAAAACAACGCTATCGGCCTATGGACAGCAGGTGGTAGCCAAGGATGATATTTTTCGCCGCAATCCAACAACGTATATTTCGGACACTATTTTTCCTAAAATGAGATATACATTTAAATTTGGTAAGTACGCATTGAATTTTAGTTTGACCCATAAATTTTCTGCTAAAACAACGCTTAAAACAGGCATTACAGCCGAATATCTCTTATTTAATTTACGTGATAGTAATTTGGTTGAATCGATTAATAAATGGGATGTTCGAGAAAACTATGTCGGAAACACAATGTTAATTCAGCCTTTTGTACAAGTAAAATATAAACCACATGAGCGTGTTGCAATTAATATTGGCTTACACGGGCAGTATTTAACATTGAATGGAAGCTCTTCTATTGAGCCACGCGCGGGTATTCGTTGGAATTTTGCGAATACACAATGGTTAAGTTTTGGATATGGTATGCATAGCCAAATGCAACCGAATTATATTTATTTTCATCAAACATTGAATGCAAACGGACAGTATGAAATGAATAATAAAAATTTAGGATTTACACGTGCTCAACATTTTGTACTTGGTTACGAAAAAAAGTTTAAACAAACTTCTCGTATTGTAATGGAAGCCTATTACCAATCATTATCAAATGTTCCGATCGATACGTATTCGTCTTCATATTCCTTATTAAATCAAGGTTCTATGTTTAATCCACCCTATCCTGGAAAGCTAGTAAATAATGGCACAGGCAGTAATTACGGTGTAGAATTTACGCTGGAAAGGTATTTCAATAAATCATTTTTCTTATTGTATACAGTTACCGTATATGAATCTAAATATAAAGGGAGTGATGGTGTTAACCGTAATACAGATTACAATGGGAATTATGTCACTAATTTATTATTGGGTAAAGAAATTAAGATTGGATCTACCGGAAGAAAAGCGTTTACCATTTCAGGTAAATTAACCAGTGCAGGTGGCCGCCGTTATTCGCCAGCAAACGTAGCTGCTTCGCAAGCTGTAGGGAATTTGGTAGAAGTAGATTCTTTACGAAATACACTTCAGTTTCATAGTTATTTCAGGTTCGATATTAAAATTGGCTATAAAATTAGTACTAAAAAAACCACGCACGAAATTGCATTTGACTTGGTAAATATTTTTAATAATAAAAATATACTGGGGTTAACCTATGCACCGGACCCTTCTAATCCAGGATCTAATCCAATTAAGCAAGAATATCAATTAGGGTTTTTGCCGTTGTTTTATTACAGAGTTGATTTTTAAAAAACAACTAATTGTTATTTAATCCACATCATTTTATTTACTGACCTTTTCATGTTCTTTCGTTTAATCATAAAAACAAATAAAAGAATAATGATATTGGGCTCCTGTAAGTTCATTTGGTATTATTAAGCCAACTCCACTTAGAGTCTGCTCAGTAACTAAAAAATCGAATAGTATCGATACTTTTAAGATGTTTTCTATAAATAATCTGCAAGGTAAATAGTTACAAAACGTTAGTAAATACGTTATATTACTCTGCATTAAATTATGTTTACTGAAACTACCGAAGTATGTTTACTGAGCCTGCCGAAGTACTGCATACGTTGGTAAAGGTGTGTTAGGCTTTGCTAAATCGGTGCGAAATCCTATTTTTTCCGGCGGAGCAGAAGCGTTGTATGTGCGAGGAATTGCGAAGCACTCATTTGCGCCAAATTAAAAAACAATAAAAACGTTAATAAAAGGGATTTGCCGATTTAGCTTGTCACGCCTCGGCGTGATTGCTTCTTTTTCGTCAAGGAAAAAAACGTAAAAAAGATGATTAAGTTTATGAGGAAACCCCATTTAATTTGGAATTAAGCAAAACAAAAAAACCATCCTCAATTAAGAGAATGGCTTTCTATTATTATTTTAGTTACTATGAGATTGCTTCGTCGTACCTCCTCGCAATGACGAGGCATCCAACTATGCTTTGTTTTCTTCAGTAGCAGTTTCTGGTTTAGCAATTAATGCTTTACGAGATAATTTTGCTTTACCGTTTTTAGGATCTGTTCCAATGTATTTTACATTAACGATGTCGCCTTCTTTCACTAATCCTTCTAA
>JAYVDU010000503.1:0-2932 GCA_043749245.1 Bacteroidota bacterium
ATAATTTTAATGCAAAGTAATATAACGGTTTTACTAACGTTTTGTAACTATTTACCTTGCAGATGATTTACAGAAAACTCCTTGAAAGTATTGATATTAATCGGTTTTATAGTTACTGAGGAAACTCTATGTAAAGGGCAAACGGTAACTTCACAAACAATTGGTAATTTATGTTCTTATAACAATGGTGATGGCATCAACGATACCTAAAATTTTACTATTGTTGGAGCCAAAGGCATTAGCGTTAGCTTTAGTATTATGAATCGTTGGGGAAATAGCCTCACCCCAGCACTCTCCTGAGGAGAGGGAGTAATACCCTCACAAAGGGTAGTGCTTTGGAACGGAAGAACTACGAGTGGAATAGAATGTAGCGAAGGTATTTATTTTTATACATTGGAGTATAAAGATGCTAAAGGTGATACTCAAAAGAAAAACGGGTATATTACATTATTGCGATAACGTCATAGCGGGGAGGCACGACGAAGCTATCTCAAATAGTGTAGAATACTAGATTGCTTCACTCCTAAATAATTAGCAATGACGGAACAGATTACTCGGAGTGCTCACGACCTTTTAAAATTTAGCGTAAAAAATGAGTTTATCAAAAGCGGAAGCATGTGCGAGGACGATTTGCTGTTTGAGCGCAACGAGTTCAAATCGTCAGTTTGATGAACGATATTTTTTAGCGAAATTTTATCCCGACAGTGGTCGGGATGAATTTTGGCTACCCACTTACCCGCTCAATTGTTCACTGAACAATTGCCGTGTTTCAAGACAAAGAACACACAAATATCATCTAAGGAAAATGATAAAAAGAAAAAAGTTACTTCAATCGGATAGTTATCGGATACGTTTCTTTGCTTCAAGACAAAGAAAATGTAATACATTTGACCTCCAAAAGTTTAAAACAAACTGACGCGAGCCGTTTATTGTCATTAACAAACGGTAGCCCTGAGGGTGATGGCTAAGTAGTGCTTACAAGAAAATGCAGTGTCTGATAAGAAATCTACAAGTTCGAGGCCTGCGAAGGCTTAGATAATGGGAGTTTGCTTTTCGCAAATGACCATTTTTAAGGCGAGTATAACGAAGAAATTGGAGTTTTCTTGCTTACACTAAGTATAACAAGCTCAGGTATTACACACCAGAATTAATAACCGTTATCAATTGTTTGAAAGCAATTGCAAAACTAAATCTTCTGCTCAATTAGTAAATGCAACAGTTGATGTTAATAATCCTATCGTAGCCAACTCCACTGGAGTAGTTTTTCTTAAATGTACCTATATATTAATCATGTTAAGTTCCTTTGAAACTATTTGTTTAAATAATACTGCCGTTTTAAAATAATGCCCTTGGTTTTTTCGAAGTAATTTCATTCTTCTTAATTAAAAAAATACAAGCATATCAATTCTTACAGCGTATTTGAAGCACGAATAAATAAAATCATTCTGATCGTACAAATCGACGAATAGACGATTGAATTCAGTATTTTTTCTTATTTTTATATGTCATTCTATGAATTTAAGAAAATCATACTTTATTATATTTTTACTTTTTCTATTTGGCATAATCACACATGCTCAAAATAGAAGTTTTTCCTTTCAACATTATGGTCCGGAAGAAGGCTTAAGCAATGCCAATGTATTCGCTATAAAACAAGACCCAAATAACATTCTGTATTTAGCAACAGAAAATGGTGTTTACGATTTTGACGGTTATAATTTTTCTAAAATAAAGCCTAAAGTTCCACTTAAATCAAATTTTATTAGAAATATTGGCTTTGATTTAAACTCTAAATTGGTGATCATCAATCGCCGTGAAGGCATTTACAATTATGATAAACCCACTAATTCGGCCACTTTAATAAAAGACCTTGTTTTTAACACCTCTGTTGATGAATTAATTTTTGATAAAGATTATAACTACGCACTCAACGAACAAATATCAGTTGCTGCCTTTGATATTAAAGCTGGAAAAATAATTGATGACGAAATAAAAAAAATAAATAACAACAATCAAGCGTTTGCATTATATAAAACAGTTAATCATACGATACTAGTTGGTAGAATTGATGGCTTGTATCAGTTCGTTAACGGTAAGCAAATAAAGCTTCTTTCAGACAAGATTTTTCCTGTTTACTCCATCACTGAGGATGCTAAGGGTTTATTATATTTAGGTACCGATAATGCTATTGTGTGTGTTAAAGACAATAAAATAATCAAAACCATTCCTGTAAAAACGCAGCAAGCACATAGCTTTTTTGGAGCCAATAATATGGCACGCGTTAGTAAAATATTAGTAGATAAATACAATCGCATTTGGTTTACGAATACACCTGATGATAATTTGTATTTGATTGAAAACAATATGACCTACGATGCCTTTGATTTATTGGGCATTGACAAGGTATTGATTAATTGTATTTTTAAAGATTCGGAAGATCATATTTGGATAGGAACATTTAATGATGGTGTTTATTTTATTCAAAACCCTGCTTTACAAAATATTTCATTTACTGCTGGTCGAAAAATATTGCCAGCCAGTTGCGCCTCTTTTATCAAAAACAGTATTGTTGTAGGCACCAATAATGGCCTATTTATATATGATTACGAGCACAACAATACACAAACCGTAATAGCACCCGATAATTTATTTTTAGAAACAATTTTTGGTATTCATCCCAATAATCAAACAGTGATGTATTCTAAAATAAATTCGGTGGCAAATAATAAACGTTCTTTTTTAATTAATAATACACACTACAATTTTTCACCAATAGCTGCAAGGCTGTTCCGTTACTGCCAAAATCCAAACGAAGCCTATTTAGGTGATGGGACAGGCACTCTGTTTAAAATTAAAAATTATACTGAGGAAAAATTCACCATACTAGATACCATTGTTTCTTTTCCTGATTATCGCACACGCATCAATACCG
>JAYVDU010000504.1:0-9669 GCA_043749245.1 Bacteroidota bacterium
CTTTTATTTCTCTTTTGTCTTAGCTATTCCTAAAGTCTCTGTAATCCCTTTTATCTTTTGAGTCCCTTTAACTGGTATGATCAGCCACAATGACCCATTTATCATGTATTTTTTTCCATAATAACGTAAAGTGTCCGCCTGCAGGTTTATCTTTTTTTAAGCTCCATTTACCAATAACATAAATACTTGTTTTTGATAATTGAGTAGCTTCAATAATGGAGAATGTTAATGTTCCCATCGCCTCTTTATTAGGATAACTTTTTAAGTAATTATCCAACGTTTTTTGCCAACCATACGTAATGCCTTTACCGCCTATAAATTTTAAGCTATCATTATTCCAATAGTACCCCATAAAACCAGGTATATCCCCATTATTCCAAGCTTGTTCCTGAACTATCATATTTAGGAGTACTTTCTTTACTTCTTTTTGAGAAAAAAGAGTTGTTGATGATATGATAAGTAGTGTAAAAATTAGTTGTTTCATATTGGTAAAATTAATAAAAAGACCTACATTTGTACTTCGTTCTTTAAAACACTTATTAAGAAAAGCTAAGGGATACGCCCAATGAAGCTTTACCAACCCTTTTAGTAATGTTGAATTTTAAATTATGAATGATAAATGAATTAATATAATTCAACATTTAATATTTATTATTTAAAATTTCCTAAAGAAGGTGGGAATTCGTCTCAATTTTATTGAGAAAAATAAGTAGAATTGATTTTATAAATAATTACAAAACACCTATAAATCTCTTCTGCAATTTGCGGAAGAGATTTTTTTATTTTAAAAAAATGAATACGATACAACAAGAGTTAGAAAAAAGAGTATTAGTAATTGATGGTGCTATGGGCAGTATGATACAACAATACAAATTAACCGAAAAAGATTTTAGAGGAAAACGTTTTGCTGATTGGCATAAAGATTTACAAGGTAATAATGATTTGTTATCCTTAACTCAGCCACACATTATTAAAACCATTCATAAAGAATATTTAAAGGCGGGTGCCGATATTATAGAAACCAATACGTTTAGTGATACAACTATTGCCATGGCTGATTACGACATGCAAGAGTTTGTATATGAATTAAATTATGAATCAGCCAAAATTGCAAAACAAGCCGTTGCTGAATTTAAAACAGAGTTTCCCGAATTTGCTTCTATACCTAAGTTTGTAGCGGGTGCAATTGGGCCAACTAATCGTACATTATCATTATCGCCAAATGTAAACGATCCTGGTTTTAGAGCCATTACGTTTGACGAACTCGTAGAGGCTTATACTGAGCAAGTGCGTGGCTTAATTGATGGTGGCGCTGATTTGTTGTTGATAGAAACCATTTTTGATACGCTTAATGCAAAAGCTGCTTTATATGCTATTCAAAACTATTGTGAGAAAATAAATAAAAAAATGCCAGTGATGGTGTCGGGAACTATTACTGATGCAAGTGGTAGAACGTTATCCGGACAAACAACAGAGGCTTTTTTAAATTCCGTTTCGCATGTTGATTTATTAAGTGTTGGTTTAAACTGTGCGTTGGGCGCAAAAGATATGCGCCCGTATTTAGAAGAGCTTTCTCAAAAAGCACCCTTTTATGTGAGTGCGTATCCTAATGCTGGTTTACCAAATCAGTTTGGAGAGTACGACCAAGATGCCCATGAAATGGGACATCAAATAGAAGATTTTTTACGTGCAGGATTTTTAAATATTGTAGGTGGTTGTTGCGGAACTACACCTGCACACATTAAACGTATTGCAGAATTAGCAAAAGATGCCAAGCCTCGTAAAAAACCACAGCCCGATACATTAATGCACCTGAGCGGATTAGAGCCATTTACGCTCACTCCAGAAAGTAATTTTATGAATGTGGGAGAACGGACTAATGTTACAGGTTCAAAAAAATTCTTACGATTAATTAAGGAAGGAAATTTTGAAGAAGCACTTTCTATTGCTAAAGACCAAGTAGATGGTGGTGCTCAAGTCATTGATGTCAATATGGATGAAGGGATGTTGGATAGTGAACAAGCGATGACAACCTTTCTAAATTTAATTGCATCAGAGCCAGATATTTCGAGAGTGCCCATTATGATTGATTCTTCAAAGTGGTCGGTGATTGAAGCAGGATTAAAATGCGTACAAGGAAAAGCAATCGTTAATTCTATTTCGTTAAAAGAAGGAGAGGCAAAGTTTATAGAACAGGCACATAAAATAAAACAATATGGCGCAGCGGTTATTGTGATGGCGTTTGATGAAGTAGGGCAGGCCGATACATTTGATAGAAGAAAAGAAATTTGTAAACGAGCTTATGATATTTTAGTAGATAAAGTTCATTTTCCTGCACAAGATATTATTTTCGATCCTAATATTTTTCCAGTGGCAACGGGTATGGAAGAGCATCGTTTAAACGCGTTGGATTTTTTCAACTCTACCAAATGGATTAAAGCTAACTTACCTTATGCAAAAGTAAGTGGCGGGGTTAGTAATGTATCGTTTTCGTTTAGGGGCAACGATCATGTGCGTGAGGCCATACACGGCGCATTTTTATATCATGCTGTGAAAAACGGAATGGATATGGGTATTGTAAATCCTGCGCAATTACAAGTATATGATGATATTGAAAAAACATTATTAGAATTAGTAGAAGATGTTTTATTAAACAGACGGGATGATGCAACAGAGCGTTTAGTAGATCATGCAGAATCATTAAAAGGAATTACTAAAGAAAAAACAGAGAAAGATGAAGCGTGGAGAAAAGGTACTGTTGAAGAACGCTTGAGTCATGCCTTAGTAAAAGGTTTAGTAGAATATATTGATGCGGATACCGAAGAAGCACGTTTAAAATTAGGAAGACCACTACATGTGATAGAAGGCCCATTAATGGATGGAATGAATATTGTTGGTGACTTATTTGGGCAAGGAAAAATGTTTTTACCACAGGTTGTAAAAAGTGCCCGTGTGATGAAAAAAGCAGTAGCTTATTTGGAGCCTTATTTATTAAAAGAAAAAGAAGATAATGCTAAATTGGGTATTATTGGTGACGGACGAACCAATGCAGGTAAAATTTTAATGGCAACCGTAAAAGGCGATGTGCACGATATTGGAAAAAATATTGTGGGCGTTGTGTTGGCTTGTAACAACTATGAAATTATTGATATTGGAGTGATGGTTAGTTGCGATAAAATTTTAGAAGAGGCAAAAAAACATAACGTTGATATTATTGGATTAAGTGGTTTAATTACCCCTTCGTTAGATGAAATGGTATATGTAGCAAAGGAAATGGAACGTTTGAAATTTACAACACCTTTACTAATCGGAGGTGCAACTACATCTAAAGTTCATACCGCCGTAAAAATTGCTCAAAATTATTCAGGTCCGGTGGTACATGTTAATGATGCCAGTAAATCGGTTCCTGTGGCAAGTAGTCTTATTTCAAACGAATTGCGAGATGCATTTATGGCTAATGTTAATAAAGATTATGAGCGTGTACGAGAACAAAATAAAAATGCACAATCGCAAAATAAATTAATTTCGATGGCTGAAGCCAGAGAAAATAAATTTCCCATAGATTGGAATAAAACAGAAATTATAAAGCCAACATTAATAGGGAATAAAGTATTTGACGATTATGATATGTCGGAGATTGCTGAATATATTGACTGGACGCCATTTTTCATCTCTTGGGAAATGAAAGGTTCATATCCTAAAATTTTAAAAGACCCTATACGCGGAGCAGAAGCAACTAAATTATTTAATGATGCACAAGCAATGCTTTCAAAAATAATTTCTGAAAAATGGCTGACGGCAAAAGCTGTTATTGGTTTTTATCCCGTTAATGCTGTAAATGACGACGATATTGAAGTTTATGATTTAGAAGAAACGGAATCATTAACAGTTAGAATGGTTGATGAAACATTTCATACCATTCGCCAACAAAGTAAAAAACCAGCAGGCCAGTATAATACAGCTTTAGCAGATTTTATTAGACCAAAATATGTAAATTATAAAGCAGCATGGGATTACATTGGCGCATTTGCATTAAGTACAGGCTTTGGTATTGATGCTCACGTGGCTAGGTTTGAAGCCGATCATGATGATTACAGTGCTATTATGCTAAAGGCATTAGCTGATAGATTAGCGGAGGCCTTTGCCGAATTAATGCACAAAAAAGTGAGAAGAGAATATTGGGGTTATGCAAAAAACGAAGAGTTATTAAATGAAGAATTAATTAAAGAAGAATATGCAGGAATTCGTCCGGCGCCAGGGTATCCAGCCCAACCAGATCATACAGAGAAAAATACCATTTGGAAATTATTAGATGTAGAAAAAAATACGGGAATTATTTTAACAGAAAGTTTAGCAATGGTTCCAACTGCTGCCGTCAGTGGCTTATATTTTGCTCATCCCCAATCTCATTATTTTGGTGTTGGAAAAATCAATAAATTACAAGTGGAAGATTATGCCAAACGTAAAAATATGAAGTTTGAAGAAATTGAGCGTTGGTTAGGAAGTGTTTTGGCGTATTAATATTTAAATGAAGTTTAAACATACTATATTATTTTTAATTCTATTGAATGTTTTGACAACTTATGCTCAAAATGTTGTATCCTTTAGAGATAGCGGTAAGATTATATACAAGAAAATTGAATAGGATAAATCTCAAAAAATTTCGAATAAAAGAGATATAAGAAAAAGGGATAGTATCAATTATTCTCATAAAAATATTATTTTATTTAATCCAATACAACTTATAGATGGCGCCATTGGATTAAATTATTTCAGAGTTATTAATAAACTTCATATGAGTGTATCTACTGAATTAGCTGTTGGTAGAAAAAACAGATCGCCAGTAATTAGTAATGGAATTTTGCAAGAATATAATAGTAATTACATCTTGACGCATAAAAATATTGATTTTAATTTAGGGGCTAATTATAATTTTTTCACAAAACAAAAATCTTTCGTCTACGTTGGTGTTTTATTTAGATTGGCGCAATTCGAAGGAAGTTATAGTAAGCATTTATTTACCATCAATAAGTATTATCATTTTTTAAATTTCGGATTTGTAGGAAAAACTAGATATAGATTTAGTTATTCTACAAATATTGCTATTGGGAGATATTATAATGATTATTTAAAGAACGATCCGTTAGAATATCAGAAAATAGATTATGTCCAAAATATATCTAATCAAGCAGGTACATTCTATTTCTCAATGAATTTGGGTTATTCGTTCTAAATTTGGGTATTATTTTATAGTAAAAAACAAGCATAAAATTCCTTTTGAACACAATAACTATTTTAGTACATTTACCCTGTTATGTCTAAAATTACAGTTGCCATAGATGGGTATTCTTCATGCGGAAAAAGCACTTTAGCTAAGGCTTTAGCTCAAAAATTACATTACAATTATATTGATACCGGCGCCATGTATAGAGCAGTAACGCTATACTGTTTGCGAAATAATATCATCATTGACTCCATAATTGATTTGCCAAAACTCCTTATTGATTTAAAAAACATTCAGGTATCGTTTGCCTATAATACGCTTACTAAAACATCAGAAGTCCTTTTAAACAATGAACATGTAGAGAAAGAAATCCGGATGATGGAAGTAGCCAATCATGTAAGTGCCGTGAGTTCTATTAAAGAAGTGCGAGAAAAAATGGTTGTGTTACAGCGCCAAATGGGTAAAGATAAAGGTGTGATTATGGATGGAAGAGATATTGGCACACATGTTTTTCCGGATGCCGAATTAAAGGTATTTATGACGGCGGATAATGATGTACGTACTCAAAGGAGATTAGATGAATTAAGCAGTAAAGGCGAGTACCACACATTTGCTGATGTAAAGCATAATTTAGAAAAACGCGATCACGATGATTCGACACGTAAAGAAAGCCCATTGTTACAAGCCGAAGATGCTGTAGTACTTGATAACACAGATATATCAAAAGAAGAACAATTAGAATTTGTTATTAAATTAATAAATGATTTATTGCTAACCAGAGATTCTTTAGTAGAAAAATCTAATTAGATAAAACATAAGTATATAGAATTCGTTTTTTATTATGGCAAAACCCACCACACAGCAAGTTAAAGCATCAAGTTCTTCAAAAAATAATACCCTATTTGATAAATTTGAAAACTGGGCAGACTTAAATAATAAAAAAATACTTTTTGGATTTTTATCGTTATCACTTTTGTTTTCAGTGTTACTTTTTAATGCGCGTATTAGTGAGGCTCATGATGATGCGCTTTATTTAGAGGGAGGTTGGCGATATGTTCATGAATTTCCAGCGTATTTCTATACCCAAAATGCACCACTATACGTTATGTTTTTAGGCTTAATGACAAAAATATTTGGCTTTAAGTTGTTGTTATTTAAAATTTTGAATGTTGTTTTTAATTTTTTTGCAGTTTATTTTTTTTACAAAGCATTTTATAAACGAATTCCTTTTTTTGTATTAATACCTGTAATGATATTTGTGAGCTGTAATCATTTAATACAATACTTTGCGAGTATGACATTTACTGAAGCTTTTTATTTATTTCTTCAATCGTTATTTTTCTATTTCTTTTTTAAATTGCACGATGCTTTGCAAAAAGATACTAATGGAATGAACCATTTAAAGCAATTTGTATTAGTAGGTTTGTTTGCCTTTTTAATTGCTACTTGTAAAAGCGTTGCTATTGTTGCTGTTCCAGTCTTCATTCTTTTTTTCTTAATGGAAAAACAATGGAAAAATGCAGGTATTGCCTTAGGTAGTTATTTAATATTTAAAATTCCCTACGAAATTATTGTAAAATTAATATGGTCTGCTCCCAATCAATTTGCAGGACAAAGTAAAATTTTATTGTTAAAAGACCCTTATGATAAAGCGGCTGGTAATGATGATTTTTCTGGATTTATTGGTCGTTTTATGGATAACTGTAATTTATATTTAAGCAAACGTTTCTTTCAGTTATTGGGTTTTAGAGATGAAAATTCTACGGAGGTATACGGCTTATTGGCTTTTATAGTGATTGCAATTACTTTAGTGGCATTGTACAAAGTATTTAAAGAGCAGAATAAGCCCCTCGTGTTTTTTGGATTATTTACAGGGGCTCAACTATTATTATCCTTTCTAATACTTCAAGCTAGATGGGATCAACCACGTATCGTGTTAATATGTATGCCTATGATGCTTATTTTGATTTATAATTTATTTTATAGTTCAGTCAAAAAATCAAACATGGGACAAAGTATTTATATTGTTGTCATCCTACTGTTATGTGGTTCTACATTAATATCTTCATTTAAACGTGCTTCAGTAAATTTACCAATCGTTAAGAAAAATTTTGCAGGAAATATTTTTTATGGTTACACGCCTGATTGGCAAAATTTTTTAAAATGCAGTCGTTGGTGTGCGGATAGTTTGCCTGAAAATACGTTTGTAGCAAGTCGAAAAGCACCAATGAGTTTTGTATATGGTAATGGAAAAAAATTCTTCCCAGTTTATAGCGTAGTTAAAAAAGATTCTTTGACTCAGCAATCTAACCCTGATAGCGCTTTAGCGTATTTTAATGAAAATCATGTGACGCATATTATGATTGCCAGCTTACGTATCAATCCCCTTCAAAACACAGGCGATGTAATTAATACAGTTCATAATATTGTTCAACCTATTATGACAAAATATCCTGAAAAGCTAAAGTTAGTTCATACTGAAGGGTTAAGTGAACCAACTTATTTATATGAAATTATTAAATAATAAAATTTATGGCATCATCTTTTAGTATATCATTTGGTAATTTTTTATTTAAAAATTGTTTTCCATTATATAAAATCACGTACAAATTTTTTAAGCAAAAACAAGATGCTTTTGAAATTTCACTCATGCAACAATATATTAAACCGGGAGATACTGTGCTTGATATAGGCGCAAACATTGGTTTTTATGCCGAAATACTTTCAGGCATAGTTGAATCCGAAGGAAAGGTACATTGCTTCGAGCCAGATGTTACAAATTTTAATCATTTAAAAAAACGCTGTAACGCTTTATCAAATGTGTCTATAAATAATAAGGCAGTGGCGGATAAAACTCAAACACTTAAAATTTATACTTCTAAAAAATTAAATGTTGATCATCGCACGTACAAGCCTGATGATTATGACCAAGAAATTAATATTGATGCCGTTTCTGTTGATGAATATTTACATGGAAAGCCAATCAATTTTATAAAAATGGATATACAAGGGTTCGAAATGAGCGCTGTTAAAGGGATGACAGAAACTTTAAAAAATCCTGATATAAAACTCTTATCCGAATTTTGGCCTTACGGTATGCGTAAAGCAGGAACAAGCGTATTAGATTACTTTCTGTTTTTAAAACAGTATCAGTTTTATATTTATTTAATTGAGCATAATACGTTAATAGAATTAACGGAAGAAAAAGTAAAAACCTTTTTGGATTTACCAGAGAGTTCATATATGAATATTTTTGCCAGTAAAAATCGTGTTTAAAAAATATACCATTCCCTTTGATTTAGATGATCCGCGTGCAACGTTGGCTCACAGAGATATCATTTTACAAAAACCTTTTCTAAAAAGGCTGTATACCGAATGGTATCAACAGTTTATAAAAACCAGTCGATCTGTCGGTAAAGGCATTTATTTAGAAATAGGATCGGGTGGGGGATTTTTAAAGGATGTATTTCCAGAGGTTGTTACTTCCGATATTTTAGATTTGCCGGTGGTGGATAAAGTATTTAGTGCGGAGCATATGCCTTATCAGGCCAATGAATTAGGATGTATCATGATGTTAAATGTATTTCATCATATACCCAAACCTTATTTGTTTTTACAAGAAGCGCAACGTACTTTAATAAAAGGTGGAAAAATTATCATGATAGAGCCTGCTAATTCGGCTTTAGGGCGTTTTATTTATAAACGTTTTCATCACGAGCCTTTTGAAGAAAATGGCCCAAGAGAGATAGAGCCCGGCAATCCTTTAAGTAACTCTAATCAAGCATTACCGCATATTTATTTTGAAAGAGACTTGCAACAATTTTCGGAAGATTTTCCTCAATTAAAAATAAATAAAATTACCTATCACACACCATTTATGTATGTACTAAGTGGTGGCGTGTCTCGAAGTTCACTAATTCCCTATATGATGTATGGTTTTGCAAAAGGCATCCAATGGCTAAGTTCGCCTTTTAGTAGGCATTTAGGACTTTTTTGTACAGTAGAGATTGAGAAAATTTAGAATTTGGATTCTAAATTAAAACACTTTGAATAGCCATCTCATAGCCATTCAAGCCAAAGCCACTAATGCTTCCTTTGCAATGTTTGCCTAAATAAGAAACATGTCTGTAATCTTCTCTAGCAAAAATATTACTGATATGCACTTCAATGACAGGGGTTTTAATTCCGGCAACGGCATCAGCAATGGCAATAGAGGTATGTGTATAAGCACCCGCATTTAAAATAATGGCATCGGATGTAAAGCCAATTTCGTGTAGCTTATCAATAAGCTCTCCTTCTACATTACTTTGGTAATAGCTCAAATCAATCGTTTTAAATTTTTGTTGCAACGTTTTAAAATAATCTTCAAAAGAACTTGAACCATAAATTTCTTTTTCTCTGATCCCTAAAAGATTCAAATTTGGCCCATTGATTATTGCTATCTT
>JAYVDU010000505.1:0-9668 GCA_043749245.1 Bacteroidota bacterium
TGAGCTACTGTTCCATTTAATCTTACGATAGTGATGCCCGCATTTGTTGCGCCTGCGTTAGCTGCTTGTTCAATTAAATCAGGAATTTCGTGATTATTAATGCCGGGAATAATTGGCGCTACCATTACACCGCAAGGAATACCACAATGCGATAATGCTTCTAAAACTCCTATACGGCTTTTGTATGTGGCAGTGCGGGGTTCTAATAATTGTCTTACTTTTTCGTCGGTTCCTGTAATGGATATCATTACGTGTACTAAGTTATGGTGCGCTAATTCGGCCAATATATCTAAATCTCGTGTGATTAAAGCATTTTTGGTAATAACAGAAACAGGATGTTTAAATTTCAAACAGGTCTTCAATATATTTCTGGTTAACTCCATTTGCCTTTCAATAGGCTGATAACAGTCGGTGTTACCGGATAACATAATTGGTTTTGGCTTCCAGTTTTTAGCACTTAATTGTTTTTCGAGTAATTCAACCGTATTTTTTTTAACGATTATTTTTCGTTCAAAATCTAGTCCTGCGCTATATCCCCAAAATTCGTGGGAGTTACGAGCATAGCAATATATACAACCATGTTCGCAACCTTGGTATGGATTAAGAGAATAACCCAAGCCTATATCTGTGCTTTCTACTTTATTGATGATGGATTTAGGATAGGTATATATAATCTCCGTTTTTTCTTTTTGCAGAAATTCCTCGTCTAGGCCTTCTACATGGTCTTGCACGTATCGCTGGTTATTAAACGAATTGTTAGGATTAATTTGCGCGCCTCTTCCTTTAAAATAAGTTGTGTTAGCTGTAGGTTCCATTTCTTTATAAGTTTGTATAAATATAAATGGATTTATAGCTGGTAAATGCTACAAATTGTAGCAATTTGAAACTAAATTAAAAACACTCCCCAACAGTAAAATAAAAACCTTTGTTGCTTTGGTTATAATAACCATAGTCTATACGGATGTTTAGTTTTTCTTTTGGCAAAACTGCGAATCGAATACCTCCGCCAAAGCTGTGTTTTGGGGCACTAGTCACTAGTTCATTTATTTTATGGTATACATTACCAATACCTCCAAACATTATAGCACTAAAGCGCTTCCAAACAGGTATGCGGTATTCGGCAATCAAAGTCGTCATGTTATTATCTCTAAAACGTCCTTGATAAAACCCGCGCATATTGCCAGCACCTCCCAACATTGCCAATTCTCTAATTGGTGCTTGACCCGAATTGGTATAATTATATAATTGAGCTGCTACAACTGTATGGCGAATTAATTTTTTAAAGTAACGAATATCAACCGTTGTTTTTAAATCGGAATATGATGAGCCTAAATAGGTGTTGAAATATGTAAATGTACCTTGTATAAGAATCCCTTTTGTTGGCCAATAACTCGAATTACGAGTATCATAACTAACACTTGATCCTAAACCTGACATCATGTGGTCGGTTTTCCCAAATATCATAGCGCTGTCAAATAAGCTTTCTTTTCTATAATTAACATGATATACTTTTTGAAATTCGTATAAAGCACCAATAAAAAAATCTTTAGCTATTTTCTTTTTGATATGAGGGTAAAAATAAAGTTGCTCAAAATTATAGTCTCGTTTATCCGGGCCTATTCTCGGTTTTTGAATATCCTTGGTTTCAGGACCTATGCCCCAATATCTATCCGGATAAAAGCTATGAGATATTTGACAAGTAAATATATATTCTTCCTTTGGAAAAAAAATAGTGGCGTCAATTGCTTCTACATTTTGGTTACGTTGCGTAAACATTGCTAAACCTTGAATGGTGGATGTACGTGTTAACGTATCGTTTTTATGAGTTGTTTTAAACGAAACAGAGGTTGTAACGCCAAATGCCCAAAGGGTTTCAGGGCTTCGAAAAATAAGTGGTAATACAATGACTTTTACTTTTTTGGTGGTATCTCTTCTAAACTGAGCAATGCCAGTTGTTTGAATGCATAACAACCATAATAAAAGACCTTTATAAATAATAGTTAATCGAATGGGATTACTATTAAATGTTTTTTGAAGCATGCTCGTTATGGTAACTCTTTTAATTAAAATAAAATACCAGATACAAAGTTAACATTTATTATAAGGTGTTATTACTACCATTATTTTTGTAATGATAGTTTTAATAGAAATAATGTTAAAAAGCCTGAAATTTTCAGGCTTTTAACTTTTTCAATAAAATTCACTTCTGTATCCCTTCTAAACCAAAGATAAAGGCGTAATTGAGTGCCACATCTTTTAAATAGTCGAAACGGCCACTAGCCCCACCATGTCCAAATTCCATATTTGTTTTTAGAAGCAATACATTTTTGTCGGTTTTCATAACGCGTAGTTTTGCTACCCACTTAGCGGGTTCAAAATATTGTACCTGACTGTCGTGTAAGCCCGTTGTAACTAAAATATTCGGGTAGTTTTTATGTTCCACGTTTTCGTACGGACTATAACTTTTCATGTAATCATAAGCGTCTTTATTTTTCGGATTTCCCCATTCATCAAATTCATTGGTTGTTAAAGGAATACTTTCGTCCAACATCGTATTTACAACATCTACAAATGGTACATGTGCTAACACACCATGCCATAAATCAGGAGCCATATTAGCAATAGCACCCATAAGAAGTCCGCCGGCACTGCCACCTTGAGCATACAGATGTTCTTTAGCTGTGTATTTTTCTTTTACTAAAAATTCACCACAATCAATAAAATCAGTAAACGTATTTTTCTTTTTCATCATCTTACCATCTTCATACCATTGACGCCCTAAGTCTTCACCGCCACGTATATGAGCAATCGCATACACAAAACCACGATTCAATAAGCTTAAGCGGGTACTATTAAAACTCGCATCCATACTCGCGCCATAACTACCGTAAGCGTAGAGTAATAAGGGCGCTTTACCGTCTTTATTAAATCCTTTTTTATACACTAACGATATTGGAACTTTAGTGCCATCCTTTGCCGTTGCATATAAACGTTCAGTAACATAATTGGTAGCATCATACCCACCAAGCACTTCCTGCTGTTTCATTAATTTTTTTTCTTTGCTCACCATATTATAATCGAAGGTAGAATAAGGAGTCGTTAACGAAGTATAGCCATAACGAAAGTTAGTACTGTTGTATTCAGGGTTATTGCCCATAGAGGCTGAGTAGGCTGCTTCTTCAAAATTTAGATAATGCTCTGTTTTGTCGGTTAAATCTCTGAAACGCATATTGATCAAACCATCTTTACGCTCTTGAACCACTAAAAAATCTTTAAACTCAGTAACACCTTCTATTAAAACATCTATACGATGTGGTATCAATTCTTTCCAATGACTCGCATTTGTTTTATTGAGAGGGCATTCCATTAATTTAAAATTAAGGGCTTCATCTTTATTGGTATGTATCACAAATTTATCAGCTAAAGGAGTCACGTCATAAATTACATCTTTCATACGAGGTTGAAATACTTTAAAGGCAGCTGTTGGTTTAGAAGCATCAATAAAATGTATTTCTGATGACATCGTTGCTTTAGATTCTATCAAGATGTAATGATCGTTTTTACTTTTAGATACTCCTATATAATTACTTTTGTCTTTCTCATCATATACAGTCGCATCAGTAGTTTCAGGAGTTCCTACTTTATGACGCTTTATTTTTTCCGATAAAAGAGTTACTGGATTTTTAGATGTATAAAATAACGTTTGATTATCATTTGCCCATACTGCATAGCCTTCGGTATTTATAATGGCATCTTTTAATGTCTCCCCTGTTTCAAGGTTTTTGATATGAATGGTATATTGTCTTCGGCTCACTTCATCAACACCGTATGCTAAAAATTTATTGTCTTCACTGACTTCAAAACCCGAAGCAGCATAATACGAATGCCCTTCAGCCATTTGATCGATGTCGAGTAACAATTCTTCTTTAGCCTCTAAACTTCCCTTTTTACGACAGTATTTATAATATTGTTTACCGTCTTCAGTACGTGTGTAATAATAATAGCCATTTTTAAAAACAGGAACGCTTTCGTCTTTTTCCTTAATGCGGGCTTTCATTTCGGTAAACAAATCTGCTTGCAGTTTATCGGTGCCACTCATCACTTTATCTAAATAGGTATTTTCTGCTTTGAGATAATCCACAACTTTGCTGCTATCTGGTCCTTTACCAAAATAATCGTACATCCAATAATAATTATCTAAAACGCTATCGCCATGGATAACGCGCCAATGTTCTTTTTTATCGGCTATTGGTGCGTTAGCCGCGTTAGGATCTAGTTTCATAAGGTGGGTGTTTGAATAAATTTCAGCGGTATTATCTTGTTTATCAATACAGCTTATTAGTAAAGAAAATGGTAATAGTAAAAGTGTTTTTTTCATAAGAGGGTTTAATTACTGACGGGTAGGCTAAAAGAAGTATGAAGGTAAATGTTTTTACCTAAGAGAAAAATAAAAAATGCTGATTGGTTTTGATGCTCTATGAATGGTTGTGAAGTAAAATGGGAAGCTATTAAAATTTCTTTTCGTCATGCTGAACTTGTTTCAGAATCTTTAAATAGGTTGATTTTACTGTGTTTGGGTTCCTGAAACAAGTTCAGGATGACATTAAAATTAACTTTTGAGACAGTCTCTTTTTATTTTTTTCCTTGGATGATTTTTAATTTTCTTTGTCTTGAAACACGGCAATTGTACAGTGTACAATTGAGCGGGTAAGTGGGTAGCCAAAATTCAAGACTGCTTAAATTTCTTTCTATCTTTTTTCTTAGATTATATTTGCGTGTTCTTTGTCTTGAATCAAAGAACCAAAATTCAAGACTGCTTAAAATTTCGCTAAAAAATATCGTTTATCAAACTGACGATTTGAACTCGCTACGCTCAAACAGCAAATCGTCTTCGCACTTGCTCACGCTTTTGATCAACTCATTTTTTTACGCTAAATTTTAAAATGTCATTTTACGCTACGAATAATCTGTTACGTCATTGCGAACGAAGCAGGAGTGAGGCAATCTCACGTATAGTATTATATGAGATAGCTTCGTCGTTCCTGCTCGCTAGGACGAAAACTGTATCGTCATTGCGAACGACGCAGGGGTGAAGCAATCTAAAAAAGAACAAGATTGCTTCGTCGCTGAAAAAGCTCCTCGCAATGACGTTACCGCAACAACGACACATATCCGTTCTTTTTTATCACATCTCCTTTACTGTCTTTATATTCTAAGGTATAAAAATACACGCCTTCGCTGCAAGCCTCGCCACTTGTGGTTCTTCCGTCCCATAACATGGTTGTGTGAGATTGGTTATTGGTTGTTTGAATAATATTACCCCAACGATTGTAAAGGCTAAAGTTAGTAAGTGTGCCATTAAATGTAAATGAAAATACATCATTAACTCTATCACCATTGGGTGTAAATACATTGGGTATTTCTTTAGTTGGCAACAACAAGCTACAATCTTGTATCACGGCAATATTTACAGTATCCCATGTGATAGCGCAATTATCCATGCGTTGTATAAAGGTATAAGTGCCCGTTTGTGTAGGTTTAAACCATATATCACTGGTGCTTGCAAAGGGTATTGCTATAGTTGGTTTATACCATAAACACTCCAAACCAACTTCCTGTGGTCGACCTAAGTGTATACTATCTGTGAGGCAAATAGTAGCATCGTTGCCTGCGTAGGCTGTTATTTCGGTGGCAATGATGCTTACATCATCCATGTAATAAACTGCATCTGGCCATATTGAGCTTGCATTAAATATTGTTTTATGTGTATTAGCATCACTATAAAAATTCCCGATGGTTATAAAGTTTTCTGTACCATTGGCTGTAAATACTCCTTGTATCCTAGTCCAATCAGTTGTATCGGTAATATAATTAAAAGCTGAATTTTCCCAAGTGGGTGTTGCTACAATAGGTTGATTACAAGGATTAACATCCAAGCCACCGTTGTCAACAACTGCGCACAATCTATCTGTGCCATACTTCATTGATTTAAATAGGCTCACATAATATTTGCCGCAGTATTGCTTCCCATTTATTAGTTTATTTCGCATTCGTCCTCGCAAATAATCTCTATTATACCCGGGATTTGCACTAAAATCTAAATGAAAAACCTCTTGATACATTCCATTACCAGTGCGTGGATATTTATAACTAGAAGAATACGCATAATTTAATGGGCATGCTCCTGATGAACCAGGACTAGTATCACATGTATTTAAGTATACAGGAGTATAATGACTAGAAGAAATAGTATTGTTTATTGAATCTAAGCTATGCCAATCTTTAGTACCTCTTATAAACATAAAAGAATCGCAACTATCATTATTTTCAAAACTTGGGTCAATTACTAAATTCACCTGTGCATTGAATGTTAAGCAAAGAAGACTACAAATGAATATGCAAATAACTTTATTCATATACCAAAGATAAAAAAAACCAGTAGTTATTGGCTACTGGTTTTTTATGGGTGTTTTATTTTGAATTTATTTTTAATCTTTTAATAACTCTCGTGCAATGACTACTTTTTGTATTTCGCTGGTTCCTTCACCAATCGTGCATAATTTACTATCACGGAAATATTTTTCGGCAGGGAAATCTTTTGTGAATCCATAACCACCAAAAATTTGAACAGCTTCAGTTGCGTTTCTTACACACACTTCTGATGCAAAATATTTTGCAAAAGCACCTTCTTTAGTCATTTTTTGATGACGGTTTTTTAAATCAGCTGCTTTAAATGTTAATAATTCTGCGGCATCTAAATCAGTAGCCATATCAGCTAATTTAAAAGCAATGGCTTGAAACTGACTGATAGCTTTGCCAAATTGCTCGCGTTCTTTAGCGTATTTAATAGAGCATTCTAGAGCGCCACGTGCAATACCACAACTTAATGCGGCAATAGAAATACGTCCACCATCCAATACTTTCATTGCTTGCACAAATCCATCTCCTTCTTTACCCATCATTTGATCTTTGTGTACGCGACAATTGTCAAAAATTAATTCTGCAGTTTCGCTGGCGCGCATGCCTAATTTATTTTCTTTTTTACCTGATTTAAATCCTGGTGTTCCTTTTTCTATAATGAATGTACTCATTCCGTGACTATCGTTTTTAGCGCCTGTACGAACAATAACAACCGCTACATTTCCTGAAATAGCGTGCGTGATAAAGTTTTTACTTCCGTTAATTACATAGTAATCACCTTCTTTTACAGCAGTTGTATGCATACCACCAGCATCAGAACCTGTGCCTGTTTCAGTTAAGCCCCAAGCACCAATCCATTCAGCAGTAGCTAATTTTGGTAAATATTTTTTCTTTTGCTCTTCGTTACCAAAAGCTAAAATATGACCTGTACATAACGAATTATGAGCAGCCATAGATAAACCAATAGAACCACAAATTTTTGATAATTCAATAATAGCAGTTACATACTCGGTATACGATAAACCCGAACCGCCGTATTCTGTAGGCACTAAAACGCCCATTAAGCCTAATTCTCCTAATTTTTTGAATAGATCAATTGGGAAAATTTGAGCTTCATCCCATTCCATCATTTTAGGATAAATATGTTCTTTACCGAATTTACGAATCATATCAGCAATTGCTAATTGATTTTCGTTTGTATGGAAATTCATTCCAACTGTGTTTTCTAATACTGCGCTAGACATGTGATATTGTTTGAGTGATTAATTAATTTATCTTTTCCGTTTAAAAATTCTAAGCCCACAATAAAGGTAAAGCCACATACCTTAGCGCCTTGTTGTTTTACCAAGTGAGCCGCCGCTTCTGCTGTTCCGCCTGTAGCAAGCAAATCATCGTGTATTAATACATTCCAATTTGGCTTAAGACTATCAATGTGCATTTCTATCTTAGCTGTTCCGTATTCTAATTCGTATTCGTAACTAATTGTTTTGTAAGGTAATTTACCTGCTTTACGAATTAAAACAAATGGAACGTCCAATTTGTTCGCTAATAACAATCCAAATAAAAAACCTCTACTTTCGATGCCGACAATAGCATCGGGTTTAGGTCCAATGATATTGATAAATCCATCTACAATTTGATTACACAAAGTTTGATTTTCAAAAATAGGTGTAATATCTTTAAACATAATTCCTGGTTTTGGAAAATCAGGAACATCTCTAATAGCAGCTTTTATGTTAGATTCTAAGTTCATATTTTATAGGCTTACAAACTTAGTAAAAATTTGCCAAAAATCATATAATTAACAATTTTTCGTTGGCTGTTTTTACTGATAAATTTTTCTTTTTTTTGAAGAAAGAATCAAAAGCTGATACTTATTTTTCTCGTTCTTTGTCTTGATACAAAGAACCAAAAATCAAGACTATTTAAAATTTCGCTAAAAAATATCGCTTATCAAGCCAATGATTTGAACTCGCTCGTACCTCGCTCAAACACCAAATCATCTTCGCACAAGCCTACGCTATTGATAACCTCATTTTTTTACGCTAAATTTTAAAAGGTCTGCTTTACTTCGATTCATCAGTTAAGTGACACTATCCCTTCAGTCTCTCAAGTCTCTTAAATCCCTCAGGTCCTTTAATTCAAATACATTTCAATTAAGCCCTCTGGCGCTGAAAACAAAATAGTTTTGGTATCATCATCAATTTCGTCAATTAAATCATCATTAAAAGGCAAAATAATTTCTTTACCACTAGGGTGAATGATACGAGCAATCACATTATCGGTTTTATCATCCATATCACTGATGGTGCCAATATTTCCGAGCTTATGGTCGATGATTTGGTAACCTATAAATTCGCTCAAAGAATCTTCATCTTCAATCACAAAATCAGGTAAGGAAAACGCTTTTTTACCAATCAATTTTTTAGACGTATCAATCGTATCAATGGTTTCTAATTTTAAAATATAACCAGTGTTGTTTGGCCTGCATTCTTCAATAAAATAAGGTACCTGAGAACCATTGAGTTCCAAGAACACGGATTTAATAATTTCAGCATCAATATCCAAACCATCATTGGTTCTTAAAATCACGTGTCCCTTTAGGCCGTGCGTTTTACTGATGTATCCTATTTCTTGTGTGTTCATATTAATCAATGGTTTTATTACCCGCATCAAATTTAGGTAAAGCTAACTTATATTTTACAGCGATAATCCTAATAATGATAATTAAACTCATGCTGATGGTTGCGGCGTAATTGGAGTCTATTTTAAAATAAAGTAAGGTGGTAAACAGCACGGCGCCTGCAATACAGGCTGTTGCATAAATTTCTTTAGCAAAGATAAGTGGGATTTCATTAATTAAAGTATCACGGATAACACCACCAAATACGGCAGAGATTAAGCCTAAAATAACAGCTGCAAAGGGATTGACATGATGTTCTAAACTTTTTTGTACACCTAAGATGGTGTAAATTCCTACGCCTACGGTATCAAATAAAAAAAGTGTTCGGCGAAGTTTAATGATATAATTTTTAAAAACGAGCGTAAATAAAAAGGCACAAATGATAGAAATTAAAATATTTTTATCAGTGAGCCAGGCAATGGGATAAGCGCCTAACATCATATCTCTGAGCGTTCCGCCACCTATGGCAGTTAAAAAACCGGTAAAAAATACACCAAAATAATCGTGGTAATGCTTTTTATCTCGAGCGGCTAACGAACCCGAAATTGTAAAGAAAAAAATACCA
>JAYVDU010000506.1:0-2916 GCA_043749245.1 Bacteroidota bacterium
ATTAAAGAAGGTCAAATTGGTGAATTTGAAATAGGTGTACCAGCACAATGTCGAGGACAAGTGTTTAAATTTATCAGACAGAGTTTATCATGAAAAAAACAATATGTTTAATATTGTTATTTCCTTCATTAATATTTGCAAGAACTTTGCGTATTGCAGTAATTGATAGTGGTCTTACTGAAGTTAAAGGTGTAAAGCTTTGCAAAGAAGGCATAATTGATTTAACCAGAACTAATACAAAGTCTGAATATTATAAGCATGGTGATAACATCACTCATATTATCTCAGATGCATTAGGTGATTTAGATTATTGTATAGTTCATATTAAAGCATTTTCTGAGCATACTAATTATTATTTTGCAAGTGCAGATGCTTTTAGTTTTGCGTTAAATTTAAATGTTGATATTATTAATTATAGTGCAGGTGGTTTGTTGTATTCAAAACTTGAAGCAAAGTGGATTAGTTTAGCATTAAAAAAAGGAATTAAGGTTATAGTGGCAGCAGGTAATGAAAGAATAGATTTAGATAAAAAATGTAACTACTACCCAGCTTGCATTCAAGGTGTCGCTTTAGTGGGTAATATTGACAACGTATATTCTAATTATGGCAAGAGAGTCACGGCGTGGCGTAATGGTAATAATATTAAAGCGGGCGGGACAACATTAAGTGGAACTTCACAAGCTTGTGCACTTTACACCCGAGATTTAGCATTAAAAATGATTAAGGAGATGAAATGACTGTAAAATTAATTCATATTACACCAGATGTAGAAAAACATATTTCTTATTGCGCAAGAGTTTCTAGTCCTAATCAAGACAACCCAAATATCGCTGGACTTTTAAAATATTGTTTAAAACATAAACATATGTCGATTTTTGAAATGGGAAGTATGTGTGTTGAAATTACCACCTCTCGAGCTATTTCGCAGCAAATTATACGTCATAAATCTTTTTCTTTTCAAGAATTTTGCATTTCAGGCGATTCATTAATTACGACTATTCTTCCATCGAACGGGTTACCTAACTATATACCAATTAAAAGATTGTACGAAAAGCAAAAGAATAAAAATTATAATAATTTACAATTAAGAGTATACGATGAAATAAAAAAAGAATTTACAACAGCAAAACTTAAACAAGTATTTAAAACAGGGTTAAAACCGTGTTTTAAAGTTTATTTTAATGATGGCAAAACGATCACAACTACTAAGGAACATAAATTCTTAACAAAAGATGGATTTGAAACTTTAGAGGAAGCTTTAGGTTTAAAACAACATAAAAATACAGTGACTCTTTGCAACCCAAAACAATTGGCGGTTAATGGTATTCCTTGTTATCAAAATAAAGAATGGTTACTGAATGCAAAACTTCATTCTATTGAAAATAAAACAGGTGTCAATGGTATAGCAAAAGCCGCTAATATATCATATCATACGATTCGTAAATGGTTAAAATTATTAGATTTAAAATTTACAAAAAAAGAAGTTTCTTTATATCCGGAATTAAGTTACAATATAGACAATATAATTCCCTTTCATAAAAAATGTCACACAGAACATCATGGAAAAAGTTATTCTTGGCAAGAAATAAGAAAAAATCACAAAGGAAATACTTTGTCTCCAAAATTTGTAAAAATCGATAAAGTGGAATATATTGGAGATATTGAGACATATGATTTAGAAGTTGACCATCCGTCGCATAACTATGTTGCAAATAAAATTATTGTTCATAACAGTCAGAGATATGCTGAAGTGCAAAAGTTTGAAATATATGAAGCAAGACGCCAAGATCATAAAAATAGACAAAACAGTATTGATGATATGTCTGAAGAAGATAGGGAATGGTTTGAAAATGCTCAAGCATCGGTTATTAATTTAGCTGCTACCTATTATACAAATGGTTTAGATAGAAATATTGCTAAAGAACAAATGAGATTTTTGTTGCCGCTATCTACTCAGACTAAACTGTATATGCATGGTACTATTCGTAGTTTTATCAATTATCTGGAGGTTAGGACTGATGTTTCAACTCAACTCGAACATCGTGAGATTGCTAATGCAATTAAAGAAATATTTTGTAAAGAATTACCAATTATTGCAGAATCACTTAATTGGAAATAAAGAAATAAAATCATTGACAGACTATACCTTTCAATATATTATAAATAAACAGGAGAATGAAATGGCAAAAGAAACAAAAGTAAATGATGTAGAAGTTAAAAAAACAGAACCAGTCAAGCCAGCATTAGATTGTTTTGGTTACGTTATGTTTAAACATAAAGGAAATAATACCTGGTTTACTACGAGAGTTAATTTTGATGAAAACTTAACTGTAGCTGAGTTTGAAGAAACTATTGCAGCTGGTGACAAACAATTAGCAATTGAACAAATGCGAATCCTATTAGGATCAAAGGTATTTTAATGAAATTTGCCTATTATTTTACAATGTTAGCGTTTGCAGCAAGTACATTTATGATGTATTTTATTTTAGGATATACTGCATATACATTAGCACCACAAGCAACTATTGCTATTGGTGTCTGTTTAATGGTAAGATTTGTATCAAGTTTTACATTAAAAAGTTTAATTGAAGATATTGCAATTAATAAGTATATAAATAAACAAGAGGAGAAATAAATGAATTTAACAAAGCGGGAACATTTTGCTTTAGCAGCAATGGAAGCTTTAATAAACAAAAGTGATTTATTAAATACTAACAATAATTATGAAATCTTTAAAGAAAATGAATTAGAAGATTTAGTAGTAAGGGCCACTGTAATTGCGGATGCAATGATTGAAGAATTAAAACAGGAGAACAAATAATGGAAAATAAGTTAATTTATAAGAAAATGTCTGAGGTAATGAAAGACATTGGTTCAATTGCAAAAGCACAAACAAATAGTGCGCAGGGATTTAAG
>JAYVDU010000507.1:0-2915 GCA_043749245.1 Bacteroidota bacterium
AATGGGTCATTGTGGCTGATCATACCAGTTAAAGGGACTCAAAAGATAAAAGGGATTACAGAGACTTTAGGAATAGCTAAGACAAAAGAGAAATAAAAGAAATGGATTGGAAATTAGGGTTATACAAACATTACAAAGGTAAAATATACGAAGTCGTTGGAATTGCCAAACATAGCGAAACCTTAGAAGATATGGTAGTATACAAAGCAACTTACCAACCGGAAGGTGAAAATTTATGGGTACGCCCTTTGTCAATGTTTATGGAAACAGTTGTAGTTGAGGGCATGGAGCTTAAGAGATTTGAGAAACTTTAATTTATAATACTTCTCTACTCCGCTCGAAGTGACAGTATTAATAATTTTCTCTATTAAAATTTAAACACAAAATTTATAGCCTACTCCTCTAAGAGATAAAAAGTGAGCAGGTTCTTTTGGATTGATTTCAAATAATTTTCTGAAGTTTAAAATGTAGTTATCAATCGTTCTTGATGAAGGGCTTTCGTCCTTTGTCCAAAGCTTATCTAATATTTCATCACGGGAAACGACATTATTTATATTATCAACCAACATTTTTAAAAATGCCATTTCACGTTTTGATAGTGTTTCTTGTTTACCATCAATAGCAATAATTTGAAATGTCAAAAAATTTATTTCACAATCACCAAATTTAAAAACATCTAAAAGCACTGATTTTACTATGTTTCGCTTCAATGCAAGGTTAATTCTTAATAATAATTCTTCTAAATCAAAAGGTTTGGTAATATAATCATCAGCGCCTAATTTTAATCCTTCAATTTTATCTTGCACATTATTTTTAGCTGTTAAAAAAATAATGGGGGTATTTATTCCCTTACGTCGAATCTCTTTGTATACATCTATACCGCTTATTGTTGGCATCATAATATCAAGTAATATTAAATCCAGCTTGACCGATTTAATGAATTCAATGGCATCTTTACCATTATTGCATGTTTCCACACTATAATGCTCTAACTCTAAATTTAATTTAAGAGTATTTCTTAAGGATTCTTCATCTTCAATTATCAGTATTTTGTGTGGCATAAAATGATCATTATCTAATTCACCTCAAAAATAGTATTTGCTCTTGTTTTTATTAAAAAAAAATTGTAACTATGTAATAACTAAACATCATTCATATGAAAAAAATATTTACTACTTTATCCGTAGCTTTTTTTGTGGTCTCTCAAATTTCGGCTCAAAATCAGTCTCGACATGCAATTTTAACTAACTATGTTAGTTCACAGGCTATAAAATCCTTGCCTATTGTCATTGACGAATCGGCCAAAACAGAAACACCGAAAAGAAAATGTGCAACTCCTATTTTGGATGATGGATACGAAAATTGGGTTCAGGCAGAAATAAAAAAACAAGAACAATTTGCTAATGGCAAAAAAGCATTGGTTATCTACACTATTCCAATTATCTTTCATATAATACATACAGGACAAACAGTTGGTACAGGATATAATTTAAGCTTAGCGCAAATCAATTCTCAAATTACTCGTTTAAATGCCGATTACAGAAAATTAAATAGTGATTTTAGTACTTATGTTACGCAAACTGGTTTATCGTCCGTTGCAGCTGATTGTGAGATTACATTTTGCGCAGCTAAAGTTAGTCCAACAGGATCTGTTTTAGCTGAGCCAGGCGTCGATCGTATTTTAGCGTCAAGCAAAGGCTGGACAAGCCCTCCATACACAGCAAGTAGCGCTTACTTAGAAAATACAATAAAAGTCGGCTCTTCTTGGGATCCTACAAAATATTTTAATGTTTGGGTTACTGAAATGGGTGGTGGAATTTTAGGATACGCTCAATTCCCAACAGTACCGAATGGTACAGCGCCTATTACCGATATGGTAGGAATGGGTGGAGCTGCCGCAACAGATGGCGTTGTAGTTAATTACCTTAATTTAGGTGCATCAGGTGCTGCGAATGCCCCTTATAACTTAGGCAGAACACTAACACACGAATCTGGTCACTGGTTAGGCTTACGCCACATTTGGGGAGATGATGGAACCGCTTGTACGGGTTCCGATTATACAACTGACACTCCTAACCAAGCTGGAGAAAACTATACTTGCCCTACAACAAATGGTGCTGTTGTTACTGATGGTTGTACTGCTGCATCTCCAGGAGTTAATTATCAAAATTATATGGATTACAGTGATGATAAATGTATGGTAATGTTTACTGCCGGTCAAAAAGCTCGTATGCAAGCTTGTATGGCAAATTGTGCTAGAAGAACATCTTTAAACACATCAACTGTTTGCTCTACTTCTACTTCTACTGGTATAGATGAAAGTACGTCAACTGTTGAAATGACCATATTTCCAAATCCAACTAATGGAGAAATAAATGTTACGGTTGATTTATTAATCACACAAGATTTTACAATCTCTGTTATTAATACACTTGGTCAAACAGTTAAAGAAGTAAAACAAACGCAATCTAACGGAGGAACTGTAAAGATAGATTTATCAAGCAACTCGGCAGGTGTATATTTTGTGTTGTTAAAATCAAAAACGTTATCAAAAACCAAACGTATCATTCTTCAATAAGTAAATACATAATTCTATAAAAAAGTCTTTGCCTATTTAGCAAAGACTTTTTTATGTTAAAACTTAACATCTAATATAAGTTGTTACTATTGACAACATAATCGTAAAAAATTATATATTTATATTTTATAATATGCCACTGATGAAACAATTTGATAATGATACCTTTTTAATGACGATTCATGATGATTTATTGATTGAATTTAAAGTTAAGAAAAACATGACTCTTCAGGAAAAAGATGTGTGGGAATCTAGAGACTTATCTGTAAATTATATGCCAAATAAAAAATTTAGTGTATTAATGGAAGCCGAAGAAAATTTTGATGTCTCTGGAGAT
>JAYVDU010000508.1:0-2911 GCA_043749245.1 Bacteroidota bacterium
GCCAGAAAAATCTGTATATCGCTCCTTTTATTCATGTTTTCATTATTTTACCTTTCGGTATAAATGAGTGCTTCGCAATTCGCCAAAACCTACCGCACCTTTACCAATTTGCATGTTAACGTGTTAATATTTATGTAAGAGTTTTACTGGTTCATAAAAATTAACGCTTAAGATAACTCTAATTAAGCTTTTAATTTAGAGAGGGCATCGATATTTAAGATTGTAATATTACTTCCTTTGATATCTATTAATTTTTCAGTTTTAAAATCACTTAACGTTCGGATAAGCGACTCTGTTGCTGTACCAACAATATTTGCCAAATCTTCTCTTGAGATAGAAATATTAAATCCTGAGTCTTTATTATTAATTGTATTATACCGTTTATAAAGCGTCATTAATGCATTAGCCACACGCTTTCTAACAGAGCTGTACGCTAAGTTTACAAGTTGTTCCTCTTTTTCGACAATATTATCGCTCAATATTTTTATGAATTTTTGCATTACTGCAACATTATTATGTATTAATTCAAAAAAATCTTCTTTCGGAATTAATACTATTTCAGATTCTTCTAAAGCTTCTGCTGTAACCACGTAATTATTCTCTTCTAAAAGTGCTATGTGTCCAAAAAAGTCTCCTTCTTTGTAAAGTGTTGTTATAAGCTCTTTTCCGTACTCGTGTTGTTTAAATGTTTTAACTTTTCCCTTCAAAAGGAAATAAAAATAACTAGGAACATTACCTTCACTAAAAATGATTTCCTTCTTTTTAAATGTTTTAATTTTTTTATGTTGCGAATTTTTTTTCAGATCACTAATCTCATTTACTTCATTTAAAAAAGAATTTAAACCATCCATATTTTTAGTAAATCCAGATTTAATAACATCTATTTTTTTTAATCTGCTTTCTACAGCTTTTAATAATTCAACATCATCAAATGGCTTCGTAATATAATCATCCGCACCCAATTCCATTCCTTTTCTGAAATCAGTTCGCTCACCTTTAGCTGTTAAAAAAATAAAGGGAATATGAGCAGTTTGACTATTTTTGCTCAACATGTGAATGACGCCATAACCATCTAAAACAGGCATCATAATATCACAGATAATTAAGTCAGGATTTTCCTGAAGGGCAATTTCTACACCTATTTTACCATTTTCTGCGGTTAAAACTTTATAATTAGAAAGCTCTAATATTTCAGATGTATTTTCTCTAACATCCTTGTTATCTTCTATTAATAATATTGTTTTATTCATAAATAAATTAATTGTTTGGTAAAGTTATCGTAAAAGTTGTGCCATTATTTAATTCGCTTTTAAAGCTTATCGTTCCATCAAGTATTTCTATGTATTTAAATACTATACTTAATCCTAAGCCGGTTCCTTGAATATTAGTAACGTTTCTTGCTCTAAAAAAACGAGTGAACATGTTTTGTTGCTCCTCCATAGGAATGCCAATCCCTTCATCCGTTACTTCAATAATAAATTTATCTATTAAATTTTTTGTAAGCACCGTGATTGTTTTATTTTCATCTGTAAACTTGATGGCATTTGACAATAAATTAAGAATGATATTTCTATTGATTTGTGTATCAGAAAATACGCCTTCTTCTCCAATATGAGTGTAAACAATCTTCTGCCCTGTTTTTTTTAAACCCGCAATTTCAGAAAGTATTTCTTCGTACATTTTTTTAATTGAAAATGGTACTTTATTACCTAACACTTTTCCTTCTTGGAGTCTGTCTTCAGATAAAAAATCATTTAAAATTAGCGTCATATTAGTCACAGATGATTTAATTTTTTGGACATGCTTTTGTCTTTTTTCATCCTCATCAGCGCCTTGGTACTTACTAATTAATGAAACAGAGGATAATATGGTACTTAAAGGCGTTCTAAATTCATGAGACGCCATACTAACAAAACGTGATTTCATTTCATTTAATCCTTTTTCTTTTTCAAGAGCTTTACTTAATTTTTCTTTAGAGCTTTCTAACTCATGCAATGCCTCTTGAAGTACTTTAGTTCTTTCTTTAACTTTATTTTCTAAATTATGATTTAGCTTCTTAATATTTTCTTCATGTAATTTACGCTCACTAATATCAATAATAAAAGCAATAACGTAACTACCTGTAGTATCCTTGAATGGCGATAAGCTAATTTCAACAGAAAATTCCGAATTATCTTTTTTACGTGCAAATAAATCCATGTTTTTACCCATAGATCGGGGGTGTGGAGATTCGCTATAATGTTCTCGATGTGAAATATGTTTTTCTTTGTATCTATTAGGAATAAGCTGCTCGATTTTTACACCTAGAAATTCATCCTTTTCGTATCCAAATATTTTTTCCGCACTTGGATTGGCTCTAACAATAATTCCATGATCATTGGCAATGATAATACCTTCGGTGGCAAAATAAAATAAGGCGTTCAAATTTTCCATAAGGTCTCAAATGATTATAATTAATCGTTTAAAAAATGTTAACATGCTTTTACAATAAGAAATAAATATACAAAACGATCGCATTCCATATATGATTTATGTCATCTTTTTACGATTCTTAAAAAAATCAGAGTCAAAACGACATTAAATATGGGTCAATAAAATACTATGTTTTTTACAACAAAACCATTTTTTAGCACAAGAATTTGCTTACAATCAATTACCATTCCATTTTTAGAACTATATGGATCATTGATTGCTTTGCCTTTTAATGTAATACCAACTATGTTAATACATAGTCCATTTTGAACAACATAGGCACATAGGAAACATAGGTTAAATAAGCATTCTATGTGAACTATGTAACTATGTGGTTTGGACTATTTATATATTATGATTGGTATAATTTGATTAATTGAGAAACTGTAAAAACTACACATACCAAAAAACGGGTCAAGTTAATTTTCTGGGGAGTAAG
>JAYVDU010000509.1:0-2910 GCA_043749245.1 Bacteroidota bacterium
ATGATGAATCTTGAATCGGTGATTACTTACGAAGGAACGCATGATATTCACTTATTGATAACGGGAATGGATGTTACGGGGTTGAATGCGTTTGGGTAAAATTTTGTCGTTTCAAATATCAAAGAATTATGAATACTTTCGAGGAAGTTTCTAAGAGTGAATTTTACAATGAAGATGATTCAGGTAAACACAAGCTTGCTTTTGCATATTTTGGGGCTGCAATTTATCATGGTCAATGTCTTGAGGCTACATTTCAAAATATGCTATTCACTGATTTGATCTTCAAAAAAAAATTAAAAACCAATAAAGAAGTAAATGAAGTTATAGATGAAATTGAAAATTCAAAAAAAACTATGGGGAAGTTAATAATTGCAGTTAAGGAAAATTATGAACTTTCAGAGCAGCTAACTTCAAATTTAGAAAAAATACTCGATGAAAGAAACAATTTAGCTCATAAGTACTTCAAATTAAACATTCAGAAATTTTATTCGGAAATCGGATTATTGGAAATGATAAAGTTTTTCTGCGACTTTACTGATAAGGCTCAATTAATTAACGTAGAATTAGTTCAACATTATGAGAATTACAGACTTAAGCTTGGCCTAAGCGAAGAAACAATCGCTGAATTAATGAATGAAATAATGCTAGAGGAAAGTAACAGGGCTATTTAATTATGTTAAAATAATGGAAGTATAAATTTGGGGAGGTTATCAAAAAAACCAGCCAATGTCTTGCCCCTTTTTCACCAAAGCATTGGGTCAGTAGTCAAGTTTCCATTTTTATCTACAAAAACACTTTTGCCTTTATCCGCACAATTCTCATTAATACAGTAAAATACATAGGCATCTACTAAATGTTCGTTCTTATCTGTAATTATATCTGAAAGATGTAAAAATCTTCCAAAAGGACCAGTAGGCATCAGAGATTGCCCACATTTTTGACACTTTTTTTCTATAAAACCTTTTATTTAACTAAAGTTAGGTTCATCAATTATTATTTTCACTGACCACTACTAAATAGTCGTTCTGCGAATCTTCGTTATCCATAGGATTGACGAATATGGTAACCTCAATGAAAATATTTGAGATTTTATCGGATCTGTATTTTGTAACTAAGCTTTTATATTTATCATTTTGTATGTTGGTCGAAGATTCAAAAAATTCTTTTAGTTTCAAATCTTTAATTAAAGAATTGTACTCGTTTTTTTTACTAGTGATGTACGCTAATATGACACCAATAGGTCTTTCACCTTGACAATTGAAAGACATTTTATTGTGCCAAGGGAAAGTTTTCCCATTTTTTGAAGCAACGATAAAAATTTCATCACTTATAAAATTATATCCACTATATTCAGATTTCTCGCTGTAAGAAAATCCCTTTGTAACTAAATAATCATTAAAACAACTAAAAATTTTACATTTTGCAAGAGAAATCATATCAGAAAGAGATAAAGTTTGAGCTGTTGCAAACTTTCCAATTAGTATAAGGGCTAAAGCTAAAGTAAACTTTTTCATTTCAAAAATTAGTGATTTAAAAATAATTACCCCATTAAATTTAAAGGAATAAGCGTTTGTTCTGAAAATTTTGATTCCGAATTCGGCACTGCTTTAATCTCAAAAGTAAAATTATACGTTTCTTGAAGTTTGGCAAGCGTTATTAAATTAATGAGTTTATCGCCTTGAAAAATTTGAGTGATATAACTTGGTGAAGTACCTATAGCTTCAGCAATATTTTTTTTAGCTAACGGCTGATTTTCATGAAGTCGTTCCAACTCACTCAAGAAACGAAACATAATCATTTTTGCCTCGTGTTCTAACTCCGCTTCTTTAGAATCGAATTCAAACAAGTTTTCAAAGCCTTTTGCAACCTCGTATTTTTCTTTAAATTTCATAATAGTAACTTGCAACTTTTTCGATGACAGAAATTTCTTTTTTTGAAAGCGATTTAGCTTTTTTTCTTTCGTATAGTACAGCAGCTATTACCACATACGATCCATTTTTAGATTTCACTTCTTTACAATAAATCCTATCGTTCTCTTACCCTTTGAAAAATTTCATGGCGGTTACGCCTTTACTTTTTTCGTTAATTTCTTCTTTGGTGTAGATTTTTGAATTTCGTAAACCACCTAAAATAATTTCAGTAATAAACCTAAATTTATCCTGATGCCGTTCATCTTGATTGATATATTTCAAGATAATTTCTTTGTTGATAGAGTCAATATAAATAGCACGCTTACCATCCTTGGCACTTAATAGTTTCTCACAGTTTCTTTTCAAAGCAAAATTAAGCTATTGGTTAATTAATTCAAAATTAATTCGTAAATCAAACAAATTTAATTGAAATTCATTTGCTATTCAAATATCTAATTTAGATATAAATTAGCTTTAAAGGAGTGTTTTTTTGTTCATTAAAAAAAATCGCTTAATTTTGTAACACTATTATTAACATCTCACCATATATTTTATGAAACGGAAATTTGTGGACTTTTCGCGGGTAAATATCTTAACCACAATTTTTTTATTGCTTGTTTAAATAAAGTTGAGGGGAAATAATTTAAACTTACAAAAAAAGAGGATTAATATTCCTCTATTAAAATCAATTTTGAAAGTGAAATTATTTTTTAAAAACAACAATCGCAAGTTTCAGTATGATGTATAACCGTATCGGTCTGCAATTTTATTCAGTAAAACATAATTTTACTCAAATTTTTTAAAATTACTGAATGCCGAATAATTCTTTTCTCATAGTTGGATTGAAATGATCTTAAAATATTGATTAACCTAGTAAGCACATGAAAAAGAATTTAAAAATCGGTATCGTTCAGCAAAAGTGCAGTGAAAGCAAGCATTTTAACAGGGATAAAAGTGCTGCTGGTGTGAATGCTTGCGCAAAAGATGGAGCGGAGTTAGT
>JAYVDU010000510.1:0-2908 GCA_043749245.1 Bacteroidota bacterium
TACTACAATCAAGTCAGGAGAATTGACCGAGCGTTGCGCTTTTTTTTTGGGAACATGGGTGTCGAGCGGTTATTTTATTTCCGATTTAAAACCTATGCAAGATGTTGAATATTTTGAAATACCGCCGTTTGCTTAATTCTTCAATTTTTTTTCTGACATTTCAGCAAATAGTTCTAATTTTCTGGATAGAAGCCTACTGTGGTGCTCTATCGTTTTGTCATAATCATTTTCTTTCCCTTTTTCATTTAGTTTACTTATCAAAACAAGTATTTCAAGCATAATCAAAAAAAGAAAAAAAATGAAATAGACAATTATAGAAATCCATGAATGGATTATTAAACTCCGCATAACTTCTAATTCATCTAAAAATCCAACTTTTTGCTTTATTTCCATTTCAATTTCAGGTCTAATATTTAATAGAGCTGTTTCTTTATTCGATTTTTGGGTTCTTAAATTTTTAATGTTCTCTTCTAAAGGCGCAATTAGTGAAATTTTTGGGTTAGCAATATTTGAACTTGAAGTTGAGCTGATGGGCACAGATTTTTCAAGGATGGTTTTCTCTTTTGTTAAAGAATCAATCAATATACTTGTTTCCTTTGTCGTAGTTGATTGCGTAGAATAAACTTTAGAAGTGGGGTTTTTTGCAATATCATTAATGAGATTTAATCTTTCGGTCTCTTTTTTTGAAATTATTGTATCTAAATTCACAATTTGGTATCGAAGTTCAGCAGTTTTTGAAATTAATGCTTTGTCAACTCTTTTTTGAATAAATGTTGTTTTTTCTAACTCAATGTCTTCTTTAAAAATAATCTGATCAATTATTAAAGAACCTATAAATGCCATCAAGATAGCGATAAAAATTCTTGAGGTTTTTAACCAACTATTCACATTGTTCGATAAAATTATTTGCCTCTCAATTTGTACTATAATTGTTACAAAACACAATGCACTGATCAATGAGCCTATAATTCCGCAATGTAAATATCTATTCGCAAAAGAGTAGCCTATAAACAACCAAAGTAAGCAAACTATTATTAAAGCTGAAGTGTAACGCTTAACTACTCTGATAGCAACTTCGCTCGAATTACTCATTATTTGATAATTGTAGCCCGTCAAGAAGCAACCCAATTTTATCCACCAATTTTTCATATTTTTTGATTTTAAAGGTTTTTCTTCAAGATTGAGTAATGCGAAATAGACGATAAACCATTTCTGAAGCCTCGTGTATAACTTATGATGATACCTTGCCCAGCACCTTTATTTTCTTTCGCGTCGCTCTCAATTTCAATAATTTGTTTTATATGGCTTTGAGCAATTTCAAGTTTAGAATTTAGTTCTTCAACTGTATCAACCATGCCACTTCGGCTTCGGCTACTGATGTGAAAATTAATTTCATTTATAAAATCTTCATAAAAAATTTTTTGTTTTCTCAATTCTCTGTCGAGGTCATTCTTTAAAGCCGCAATATTTTGTTCTAAATGCGAATTATCTGGATTAATTAGTGCATCGTCGTGTCCTTTATCAACGTAATTTTTTTCTAAAAACTGAAATAAAGAACGGATACCATTTTCCGAAGAAGCAGTTGCACTTTGGGCTTCGTTTGAATTAGTTTGTGACTTGTCTTTCTCAATAAAAATACTTTCAGGTATTTCTGTCGAGTTTTGATTTCTCGATTGACTTACTGTGCCAGCATCGTTTGAATTGTTCTGCTTACGATTGAAAAAACTAAATAGCCCCATTTTTTATTGTTGTTTAGATATTAATTGTTGGCACCTTAAATTTATTATGTCCTCTTTTGTGACAAGTTTCACAGAGCGTTATTAAAAGATTATCCGCATATTCCCAAGGCAATTTAAACTTTTTTTCAAGCACAACGAAATGATATTGTCTATGGTGAACTTGTAATTTATCCTCTTGGCTACAAATAACACATTTCCCTTTGTCTCTTTCAATTATTTCGAGTCTCCTCGCACGCCATTCTGGCTTAAAGAGCAAATAATTATAAGTACCGTGCGCAGGAATGTCATACTCGATTGTCTCTAAACTACTCTCAATAATAGTGTCGACATTTTTTTTAAAACGGCTATATTTTGAATTACTTTTAAAATGTAAAAATCGGTAGCGACTTTTAGTAGGATCAGGCAAAATATAGGGAGAAGATGAGTTCATATTTAAAAAGCTAATGATTGTTAATTATAATTAGGTGCACCGCAATAATAGTGTTCAATAATTATTTAAGCTAATAAAAACACCAAAAATAAAATCTACACGCGATTTGATTTCAAACTAAGTTTTACCAATTCACGAAAATGGTTTTTGTTTTCAACAAGTTGTAGTATTGATAAAGAAAAGTAGAAATTTTAAATATTGGTTTTTAAAATCTCATAGCATTGTAATCACTTACGTTTCAATGGAAAATTCGTTGCAATTTTATGGGTTTAATTTCATGAGGTTAGGGCAATTAACTGTAAAAATTTAAAAAAAAGATATTTAAAAGTTCCCAAAGTCAGATTTTTAAAAAATCTAATAGATTTGACCCGCCCGCTCGTAACAAGTCTTCCAACTAAAAATGCTTAACGCTCGTGCAAGTCTCCGCTTGCAACAAGGTCTTTCAACTAAAAACGCGCAATGCTCGTGCAAGTCCCGCTCGCAATTATTATCGCAAGCAAAGTTAATTTAAAAAATTGAAGTTCATGACGCTCAAACAGGTCGGTGATGAATTAAATCAAAAATTCTATTTATAAATTTCTTGGATTCAAACCCCTAAAACGCCTTTACTTAATTTTAGTCGTCAGTCCGTTATTAGTTGGAGAAATAATGGATGGGTTAATTTCACATTAGATAGCTTGAAATATTTTTCTAAATTCTTCAGGTTTAATAACATGAATGAAAGGGAAAACATCGTTTT
>JAYVDU010000511.1:0-2907 GCA_043749245.1 Bacteroidota bacterium
TTGTAATTTATGAACTTCATCTGGCGTTGCATTTCCTCTATCCAAAAGTGTTTCAATTTTTTTGATTAAATTTTGAGTAATTAAATTATTTAAATTGTGTGAAGTAAAATAGGCTTTAAAATCTTCATCATCATCTTGTGCAAGAGAGCTAGTGTCTAAAGCTTCTTTTTTTCTTTTTATGAATTTAAAATTGAGCATAATTTCATGACTTAAGCCTGCATATTTCCCAATAGAACTTGTAATAAAATCATAAGAATAACCAATGGATAAGCGCTTATATAAGGTTACACCAGCAACAGCTCCTACTGCATAATTGCTTTTATAAGTAACACCAATCCAAAATTTATCTTTCAAATTAAAATTTAAATTAGCATCGTATTGGAAGGGTGCATGCGGAACAAAACGAACTAATGCTAATGGTGTAATAGAAATGTTTTTTTCTTTAGATACTAAAAATTTGTATTTTAAAGAACCCATGTAATGTCTTGTTTGTAAGTAATACGTTCTTGTATCGATGCTTGAGTTGTAGGCTAATTTATTATTAGCTAATTGTGGCAATGCAAAACCAAATTCTAGTTTATCATAAACGTACGCTATTCCTGCATTAGCATCGAATGATGTTTTTTGTTGAGAGTTTGTAAATAACGAAGGGTCGTTAGAAGTTTCAATAACAGCGTTTGATAAATCAATGGTTTGGTTAATAACACCAGCGGAAACACCTAATAGAAAATGCATTTTTTTAGTTAATACTAATTTATAAGAGTAACTTATATTTCCTCCAATTCGATTATTAACGCCTCTTTTGTCGCTTGATATTATTATCCCTAATCCAGCGTGTTTGTTTTTTAAATTACCATCAAAGGTTAGTATATTATATTGAGGCGCACCCTTAATGCCAGACCATTGTGTATGATTTAACAACATTACATTTGGAGCATCGTCGGTACCTGTGTAAGCCGGATTATAAACCATAGGTTTATAAAAGTAGTGGCTATACATTGGTATTTGCTGGGCATGCAAGACCTTAGAGCATAGTATAATGATGATTATTTTTAAGATACGTTTCACGTTGATTGTGTAAATAATTACTTTCTAAAAATGTCTAATGAGCCTTTCAATGGAGGACTTACAGTGTTAATTTTGACACTATAAAAGTAGGTTCCATCAGGTAAATTGTTACCATTGTATGTTCCTTGCCAATCATTGTTATATCCCTTTTTATGAAAAACTTCGTTACCATATATGTTGAATATGGTGACCTCGTTTTCTGGATAAATTGCAATGTTTTTAATAAACCAGTTATCATTAATACCATCGCCATTAGGCGAAAATACTGTAGATACAGAAACATCAGTTGAAATGATAACCACAGTTATCATAACCGTATCGGAGTTTATACAACCATTTACATCGGTAACAGATAACATGTATGCAGAGGTAAATAACGGAGATGTTATAGGATTAAAAATGTTAGGATTACTTATACTGGAAGAAGAAGACCATAGAGGTGACCCACTGCCTGAACCATAAAGTGTAATAGATTGACCAAGAGATATGGTGGTATCCTTTCCGGCATTTACTGTAAAGGAAAGTAATACGTTAATTGCCTGATAAGTTGAGGTGTCAGCAGGGCAATTAGCACTTTGCACAATTGCCTTATACCACTTAGTTTGAGTTAAGCCAGAATAATTAAGCGAGTTTGATGAGTTTGAAATAACACTCCAACTTGCCCCATTATTAGTTGAAGAAATCCAGCTAACAACGTTTCCAACATAACCTGTTAAGTTTAAAGTGCCATTGTTTGTATAGTAACAAACGGTATCATTGCCTGTATAAGTAATAGTTCCGGCGTTAGATAGTGGATTAATCGTAAAGCTGGCGATGGAAGAAGTATCTACTTTACAAAAGGAGCTGTTTTGAAGAGTAGCCATGTAAAGTGTATTTTGTGTAATATTTGTGTAACTCAATGAAGTAGTTGTGTTTGTAATAACTGTCCATGAGCTGCCATTATTAATAGAAGATTGCCAATTGATAACATTACCAATGCTACCTAATAAATTGAGAGTTCCAGCACCTGATGCAAAACAAAAAGAACCTCCGCCATTAATTAAGCCGCCTTTAGTTGGTTTATATATTGTAATACATGAAATGGTTGAGGTATCGGGCGTAAACGACCCATTTTGAACAATAGCTCTAAAACAAGTACTTAGTTTTAACCCAAAATAACTTTGACTTGAAACGGTATTTGAATTATTTGTCCAACTAGCGCCTCCATTGTTAGAAAACTGCCAAGTAGTAATTGTACCAGTGTAGCCTGCAAGAGAAATAAAACCTGAATTTACAGTGTCGCAATAAGAAGATGACCCAGAGGTAGTTCCCCCTATGGACTGCGCATTTAATTTATAACAAAAAATACACAGGCTAATGGACAGTAAAATAATTTTTCTCAAACACATAACTTAAAACAAATTGCTCAAAATCTTCTAAAATTTACTTCATTTAGTATTAGAATAAAAAATGAGTTTATTCTAGCGCAAATATAGGCATATTGTGGCAACTCAAGATGAGATTAGCTATTAAAATTTCTAAAAAATTATGAGCAGTAGTAGCACCCTACATTTTTTAATTAAAAATATATGGTTTAGTAATTACATTGGTGCCGAAACATATTATTAAATAAAGTATGTAGTATAGTTTCGGAAAGTAATAATTGTATATTATTTACTTCCCTTCAATCCAATTTGTAATTTCTGTATCCATTGGCTTTACAGATGAAGGCAAGTATTTTACTAAATGTCCTTTTTCATCAACTAAAAATTTATTGAAGTTCCATTTGACAGTGGCATCTAATACACCATTTTCAGTTTTGTGTGTTAACCATTGATAAATCGGGCTTGTTCCAATACT
>JAYVDU010000512.1:0-9629 GCA_043749245.1 Bacteroidota bacterium
ATAATTTTCAAATATACAAAATAAGGAGCTGTTAAAACACAATACATACTGGCGTTTGACGCTTTAAAATGTATATTTACACGCGTTATTGTAAAGTGAAACATTCAAAAAATATACTTGTTATTGGAGGAGGAGCCTCGGGTTTTTTCGCGGCGATTAATTGTGCGATACAACATCCTGAGGCAAAAATCACGATAGTAGAAAAAAGTAACAAACTACTCTCTAAGGTTAGAATAAGTGGTGGCGGGCGTTGCAATGTAACGCATCAGTGTTTTGAAAACAATGAGCTTATTAAAAATTATCCGCGCGGCGAACGTGAATTAAGGCAGGTATTTGCGCAATTTACTGTAACGGATACTATTGAATGGTTCGCTACAAGAGGCGTTAAACTAAAGGCAGAACCAGATGGAAGAATGTTTCCCGAAAGTAACAATAGCGAAACGATTATCAATTGTTTTTTAGCAGAAGTTCAAAAGTATAATATCTCGGTTACATTAGGTGAAGAGGTTTTATCCATTAATAAATTAGAGGACGAAAAATTAAGCGTTGAAACTAACAAGCAAACAATCGCTGTTGATGCTATTATATGCAGTATTGGTGGACATCATCAACAAAAAAATTATGAATTTTTAAAAAAATGTGGACATACCATTGATGTGTTAATACCCAGTTTATTTACTTTGAATTTACCTCAAAGTAATATCAAAGAATTAATGGGATTAAGCATTAAAAATGGAACTGTAAAAGTTATTGGTACAAAACATCAATACACAGGGCCTGTTTTAATTACGCATTGGGGATTAAGCGGCCCGGCTGTTTTAAAATTATCAGCTTTTGCGGCCGAAGATTTTTTTAAATTAAATTACAAAGCAGGTATTGCTGTAAACTGGACAGGGTGCTTAAATGAAGAGGAAGTAAAAAAGTTACTTTCAATAAATTTAGTATCTAAAGCATTAATTGTAAATTCCCCATTAGTAGATATACCAAAGCGATTGTGGGAATATTTAGTACTCAAAGCAGACATTCCTTTATCAAAATCTTGGATAGAATTAGGAAAAAAACAATTGCAAAAGCTTGCGGAAATACTGGTAAATGATGTTTATACAATGCAAGGCAAAACAACTTTTAAAGAAGAATTTGTTACCGCTGGCGGTATCAATTTAAAAGAAGTCAATTTTAAAACAATGGAAAGTAAAATAATTCCGCATTTATTTTTTTGTGGCGAAGTGCTTAATATCGATGGCATAACTGGTGGTTTTAATTTTCAAAATGCGTGGAGTACGGCTTGGATAGCAGCTAAGCAGTGTATCTCTTAATAATAAAGCGCTTGTAAATTTCTTTACAAGCGCTTTAACACTAACACACTAAATTAAACTTACTTCACTAACTTACTTGTTTTTATAACTTTTCCATCTTGCGTAGAGATAGATAAAAAATAAAATCCTTTTTCTAAATCATTTGTATTGATCATTGTTTTAGAGTCTTTTAAATTATTTTTTAAAATTACTTTTCCTAAAGCATCAACAATAGTATACGCTAAATCAGTTGTATTATTAGTAAGTTCAACTTCTATAGTTAATACATCTGTTAAAGGATTTGGATATGTTTTTAATCCGTTAATTAATGTGTTTTCTTTTACGCCTGTGATACCTTGAGGTATTACATTTATTTGATGCATTAAAAAACCAGCAGCTATTCTTTGTACGCTAGAAGAATCGCAATACGAATCAGTACAAGTAGTTGTTCCGTTTGTTGCTGTTACTGTTAAACAAACAATATAGTGTCCAGGTGTTACATATTGGTGGAAAGGATATTGCTGAGTTGATGTTGATCCATCGCCAAAATTCCAAAGGTAAGATGTAGTTCCTGTTCCAGAAGACATATTATATGCAAAATAATTACTTGAATTTATTGAATCAGCAAAAATAAGGAAAGATGAATTTGCTTGGCAACTAGATGGATTCACTGTTCCGCTATTACAAGCTACATTTATTATTTGTATTGTAGAGTCACAGAAAAAACCATTAGAATAGTTATACAATGAAACATTGTGCATTCCATTTGCTAATTGTAATGTTTGATTATATCCCGAGTAATAATTACCATCAACTAACCAGTAACTATTGATACTAGAGCCAGTAGATGTGTTTGATAAATATGTGCTACATAAAGAATCTGTATAAGATGTAAAAGATGCGCTGCAAGGTGTAGGTGTAATTGTCCCCCCGCCATTACAAGATACTGTTATGTATGAATTTATAGAGTCGCATAATGACCCGTTTGAATAATTAAAAAGCATAACGCTGTAAGTGCCATTTGCCAAGCTAACTATGGGATTTGAAGATGTATAATTAACGCCATTTATATACCAGTTATAACTTAAATTTGAACCAGTAGATGTGTTTACAAAATGAGTATTACATAATGAATCAGTATATGTTTGAAAATGTGCCATGCAAGGGGTAGGTGTAACAGTACTACCACCGTTACAAGCTACAGATACATTTTGATACATCGAATCACACACTAAGCCATTTGAATAACTAACTAAAGTTGCTCCAAATGAGCCATTAGGTAAGCCAATTGAAGGGTCTATTGTAGAGTAATTCGTTCCATTGATATACCAATCGTAGCTTAAATTTGTACCCGTTGTTGAATTTACAAAGTGTGTAATGCACATAGAATCCGTGTAATATGTAAAAGAAACATTACAAGGAGATGGAGCCACTGTATTTGTAATAGTTATAGCGATACAATCATATAAGTGTGAGTAAAATCCCCCGCAATAAACTGAATCATTGATGCAAAGAGAATAAGTGCCAGTTGGAATGTTAGTAAATGAACCTATGCCGTTAGCGCCAAAACTATTAGCGTAATAGCTTGTAGAACTTCCGTATAAATAATAGATGTTATACATTGAGCTTGTAGTATTTGTTGGTGCATTAAATAACTGCGTAACAGTTAAATTGCCATTACTTGGGTTTGACGTAACTGTTAAGCTAACAGCTGTAGGGCATTGAGCTACCGCTGTAATAGAAATTACACTGAGTGCAAATCCTAAAAGTGTTTGTTTGATTGTTTTCATGCTATTTAATTTTTAAAGTTTGATTTTTAATTATGGATCAAAGTTAAATAGTTTGTTTGGCGTATTAAAATTGAATGTTTTATAATTGCACTTAAACATAATACACTATTTTCTTTTAATACCTATTTATATATTATTTTTAACATAAAAAATATTACGTAGACAAATTAAATTTTTCAATTAACCAGTCGTTATAATCTACAATGCTTGAACTCATTTGAGGATATATTTTGTGGCAGAAAGTATGTATTAAAGCTTTCGTATCTTTGTTTTTTTCAAAATCATATTTTTTTATAAGCACTTGTAATAGGCTAATAAAATCATAATCATGTTTATACGCTTTGTTCAAAAACGTATTTTTGTTTAGTTTGATAAGGCTTTCTATAAGCTTGAGGGCATAGTCGAAATCAGTTGTTTCTATTCTCAAAATAATTTCGGTAATATGAATTTTTATTTTAAAACTCGCATCAATTGTATTAAATAATTTGTGGTTATATAATTTAATAATGTTTTTAAGTGCAATTTTGTGTTGCTTTAAATCAAAATAGGCGCCTGCTAAATTCAAATATATATATCCTAAATGTGTGGGATGACTAGTAATTGCCTTGTTTTCTTTTGCTTCGTTTAATACATCAATAGCCTTGTCTGGATTTATTACTGTATAATTATTGACTAACGTATTGTAATAAAAAAACAAATAATTATCATAAAGTAAACTCTTAAATTCTTTCATGGCTGAATGTAATTGCTCGATATACTCTAACGATTGTATATGTTTTTTATTGACAAATAAGGTATTACATAAATAAGCCAGCATTTGCAGTTTAATTTCATGATTTGCTTTTGAGAAATAATTTTTAGTTAAAAATTCCCGATAAGTGCTAAGCGTATATGATTCAAGTGATACATAATCTTGTTGTGATAGTAATAGCCTACTAATAGCATTAAATAATTTAGTTTTAAATACTAAATTATTCTGAAATTCTTTTTTAGAATTTAAATTTAAAATTGCTTTTTTTAGAATTTGAGATGTTTGATTTTTTGTTTTAGAGAAATTTTGATTTCGTTTTAATTCGTAAATGATGGTTGCTAATGAATCGTCTAAAGCCCTTATTTCGATTAACTTTGATTGATTTTGCTCTCTTTTTTTAATAAAAATGATTGGTGCTGATTCGCCAAACTGAATGGATAAATTAATTTGTTCGGTATAGATCAGATCCAGCATTGAAAAATCCTGAATGATGAGCGCTTTTTTTTCTGCTCTTAATAAATGGTAATTAGCTAATTCGAAATTGTTTTTTTTGAGGAATATTTTATACAAACTTAATTCGCTATAAATGTCGTGACTATCGCTGTCATAGCAGTAAAATTGAACTAAACTGTTATTAATTTCTACTAGTAATCTATTTTTTAAACGGTAATAATTATTTTTGTCTTTGGCGTTAGGATAGATTTTTTGAAATACCTTTCCATCATCATTATTTGATTCTGGCAGCTTTTTTAGTAAGTCAAATAATAAAACGTCTTTACGATTATTATTTGACTGCGTACGATTTGCATATAGTTTATAGTTAATAATTTCTTCTTTATCAAGTAAATCTATTGTATTTTTTAAAATATCCATTTTTGTTTACGTTATATTTTTACAAATATATTTTAATTATATAAATATTAAAGTTAATTTTATACAACAAAAATTAGTAAAATGTTACATCTAAAAAAAATCTGCTTCATAATTTTCGTCATTAACTTCATTGGTTTAAACCTTAAAAGTCAATCTTCTATTGGTATTGTAGCTGCCTCAATTAGTATATCACCAGGTGACACGGTAATTGATGGAATTACTATTAATATTTTTGGAAGCTTTAAAAACACCGGGTCTATCACTTTAACAGGAACAGTTTCGGTTAAAATGGCAATTAATACTAGCACAACAACGGTACCGTTTTATGTTATGAGAGATTCAATCTCTTACGTAATTAGTGGTTTCAATCCATTTTCTACACAAAGTTTTACCCTCACGGATGTTGCATCCGGAGCCAATCAATATAAAACAAATGGTAATGGCACAACAGTGGTTGTGTGGCCCGTTTTTAATGGCAATTCCAGTACAACCAGTGATTCTGCAAAAACAACTATTGTTGTACATCTATCGAACAGCGTAGAAGATTTAGCTCATTTTGAAAATGATATTCTGAAAATTAATAATCCGGTTCCTCAAAATGTGGAATTGAAATACGATGATCAAATATATCAAACAGTTACTCTTACAAATATTGATGGACAAGTTGTTCAAGTCATTCAAAATAATACATTGAATGTTACGATGCTTAGTAAAGGCTTATATTACCTGTCTTTTTACAATACACGATCAGGCACAGTTGTAACGAAAAAAATAATTGTTGAATAAATAATTATTGGTACAAACTTCTAATATAGAAAGAGCCTAAGAGATTAGGCTTTTTCTATAATCACCGCATAGCCTTGCCCAACACCGATACACATGGTTGCTAAGGCGTATTTTTTATTTTGAAGATTTAATTCAATCGCAGCAGAATTAATGATACGCGCACCACTCATTCCTAAAGGATGACCTAATGCAATAGCCCCGCCATTAGGGTTAATACGAGCATCGTTATCATCTAATTTCCATTGACGTATGCAACCTAAAGCTTGTGCTGCGAACGCCTCATTCAATTCTATAATATCAATATCATTCCATGTTAAGCCTGCTTTTTTTAAAGCTAAATTTGCTGCTTCTACCGGACCTAGTCCCATAATACGTGGCTCCACGCCAACAACCGCACTACTAACAAGGCGTGCTAAAGGCTGTAAACTATAGGTTTTAATAGCAGATTCACTTGCTAATAAAATAGCCGCAGCTCCATCGTTTAGGCCTGATGCATTTCCAGCGGTTACTGTACCGTCTTTTCTGAATGAGGCTTTTAATTTTTGTAAGCCTTCTAAGGTTGTATTTGGTTTAGCAAATTCATCTGTTTTAAAAATAAGTGCATCCCCTTTTTTTTGTGAAATTTCAACAGGTATAATTTCTTTTTCAAATCGCCCAGAAGCAATAGCTTTCGCTGCCTTTTGCTGACTCCATAAGGCAAAGGCATCTTGATCTTCTCTATTAATTTTAAATAATTCTGCTACATTTTCGGCTGTTTCGCCCATAGCATCTACGCCATATTGTTCTTTTAATTTTGGGTTAATGAAACGCCATCCGAAACTTGTATCAAATAATTGTTGATCGCGTCCAAAAGCTGAACTTGCTTTACTCATCACTAAAGGACCACGCGTCATGTTTTCTACACCGGAAGCAATCATTAAATCAGCGTCGCCTAATTGTATGTAACGTCCGGCATCCACTGTCGCAGCTAAACCCGAAGCACATAAACGATTGATAGTTTGCCCGGGAACCGTAACAGGCAATCCAGCCATTAACAAAGCCATACGAGCCACATTACGATTATCTTCACCAGCCTGATTTGCACATCCCATAATCACATCAGCCACTTTAGTCCAATCAACAGTAGGATTTTTAAGCATTAATTCTTTTAAAACCAAAGTCGCTAAATCGTCGGCACGAACCGTTGATAATGTTCCTCCAAAATTACCGATTGCTGTTCTTACTCCGTTTATAATATAGGCTTGTTGCATAATAGTTGTTTTAAGAATGTGGGTACAAAAGTAGAAGTTAATTTTGGTTCTTCGATAAAAACAGAAGAATTCATTTTTATTTTTTCTTTGTCTTGAAACAAAGAAACAATCACGCCTTGGCGTGACAAGGTGAAAAGCCATATCCATTTTCTCTTCGCTCAAAAATCCTTCGCAACGCCACCAGAGAAATCTGTATATCCCTCCTTTTCGCCTTATCAGCCGCACCATTACCAATGTATGCATTAGTTTGTTTAGCTTATTTCTATTTAAAGTGTCGAAGAACCTTAATTTTTAATTGACCCTTTAAATTACTTTTTTATTCGTGTAAAATATGTAACAGCAATTGGCATTTTTTTTTATTTTTGTAGTCCTTATGATAGATATTAACATCCACATTCAAAATAACGATCAAACTATTACAACCCTTCAAGCGCCAACTGATATGGGTTTGAGTTTAATGGAATTTTTAAAAGGGAATGATTACGATATTTTAGCGACCTGTGGTGGTATGGCGTTGTGTGCTACTTGCCATGTAAGTATAGTAGAAGGTTTCGATAAACTATCGGAAATTACAGATGATGAGTATGCGATGTTGGATACCTTACCAAACATTACGGACACCTCTCGTTTGGGTTGCCAATTAAAACTAGCCGACAATATGCATGATGTTGTGGTTAAGATTATGGGCGACGGACATTAATTAGTGTTGGCAAGAAAGCTACAATTTCTTCGTTATACTCGCCTTAAAAATGGTCATTTGCGAAAAGCAAACTCCCATTATATAAGCCTTCGCAAGCCTCGAACTTGTAGCTTTCTTATCCGACACTGTTTTCTTGCAAGTACTAATTGTTCACGACAGTGGATTAGAGAATATATAAGTATTAAATTAAAATTGAGGTAAATATTTACTCAGCAGGAACTTTCCGTTTAGCTAAATAATTGGTTAATAGACTTAGCAATACGTATAATATAATAATTAACGGAATACCTAAAAACTGAAGTGTGATAAGCATTAACAGACTAAGTGCTAAAAAAATAAAACGAATTTCATTGCCTTTCCACTTAAAATGTTTGAATTTTAAGGAAAACATAGGTATTTCAGACACAAGTACTAAACTTAGTACAACGGATAAAACACATAATACATAAGGATTAAGTAATGTTCCTATTTCAGGATGTTGATTTATTATTAAAGGAAGGGAACAAATAACCATTGAATTTGCTGGAGTATTTAAGCCTATAAACGATTCTGTTTGACGTGTATCATTATTAAATTTGGCTAATCGCAATGCGGAAAAAATAATAATTATAAAAGGTAAGTATACTAAGAACGAATTATTTTTAAAAACTTGGAAGTCTTCATTACCAGTAATCAAACTAGTTTTCAAAAGTTGAAACATAACCAATCCAGGCACTACTCCAAACGTAACCATATCGGCTAAGCTATCTAAATCCTTACCAATAGCAGAACTTACTTTCAGCATACGCGCAGCAAAACCATCAAAAAAATCGAAGATAGCTGCTAAGCCCACTAAGTAAGCAGTATATACTAAGTTACCTTCAAAAGCTTGTACAATGGCCAAACAACCACATAATAAATTACAACAAGTTATGGCGTTTGGGATATGTTTTTTGATATTCATATAGGTTGTAAATATATATAAATTAAATCGTTTGTATATTTACAATCATACACCCCTTTAATTTTAAAACCATTTTATTTGATTAAGCAAAAAAATAAATCTGACGCTTCTTTATTTTGGATATTCTTAGTAGTATTCCATCTTGTTGTTTTATGTTTTTTGTATCAGCGATTCGGATTTAATTATTCAAATGAGGGTGCTAAATACATAGATCAAGCCAACAACTTAATTAATGGTAATGGCTTAATGACGCTGAAATACAGTTCTTTTTATACATTTTATGTATTATATCTTTCTGTTTTTATTTATTTCAAATTACCCTTAGTTGTTATTGTTATCTGCACGTATGTGATAAGTTTATATGCGTATTATTGTTTTTATAAATTATTAAAAAACAGCATTAACTCAAGCGTAGCTAAAATTTGGCTAACCTGTATGTTATTAAGTCCACTCATATTATACTGGCAGTTTAATTTATTTTCAGAAACTTTTTTTATAGCCCTAAGCCTTATTTATTTATCAGTTTTTTTAGCACCAACATGTCGGCATCGTTTTTTAAAAATCGGTTTATTATCAATACCATTAATGCTTTCGAGGCCTAATGGTGTTTTTATAGTGATTATAGCGCTGATGCTTTATCTATATCAACATAAATTAGTATCTAAAAAAACAGTGATTTATGGAAGCGTATTTATCGGTGTTATTTTGATGATGGCCATTGTGTTTTTTATGCCCTTACCGTATAAAGATTTTAGTTTTCAAATTGCAAGTGGGGCTATTTATTGTGGGTTTCCAACATTATCAGCTACTACATTGCCCGAGGCTAATTATACCTTATGGAATTGTTATGCTTATATTTACAATACACAAGGGCTTTCCGAGCTACTTCAATTATTTGTGAAGAAAGGATTATCATTTTTCGTAACAAGTCGCCCTTATTATTCCTCGTTTCATAATGTGTTAAACAGAGCACATGATATATTTTATCTATTAGGAATAGTGGGTATTTACAGCGCTTATACATACAAAAAAAAGTACTTACCTTTTTTAATTGCATTGTTTTTTATGGTGATACTAAATGCACTTATGGTGAGTTTAATATATAATGAATGGAGCGAGAGGCACACTATACAGGTTTTTCCGTATATTTTTGTTGGAGGAGCCCAGACTATAAGTTTATTGTTAGAGAAATTTAAACGATATAAAATAGCTTAAAAAAACAGTTAGGTTTAGCGATTATT
>JAYVDU010000513.1:0-2905 GCA_043749245.1 Bacteroidota bacterium
AAGCACCATACAAACAGAGAGCCTAGCTAACGGCATTTATTTTTTAACCTTACAAACAAAGGACAAAAAAGTTACTAAAAAAATAATCATTCAAAAATAGAGCGTATTAAACACTTAATTTTAGTAATAACCAGTAATTTCGATGCTAGTTTATTGGTCACGGACAATACGTCTGCGACAACGGGAGTTTTTTGATTTGAAATTGGAATCTGTTTTTATACCAAATATGTTTTATATATAGTCCATTTTGAACAACATAGGAGATACATAGGAAACATAGGTTAAATAAGTATTCTATGTGAACTATGTGCCTATGTGATTTGGACCATTTATTTATTATGAATGGTATTACTGCTTTATAAGCTTTAATTTTTTTTACAAATCAACTAAGGCGACTAATAATTTTTCTATTTTCAATTTCATGTCTTTTGGTGAGCAATCGTAATTATTAAATAGTACCGAAAAGGCTAATTCTTTTCCTGATTTTGTTTTAACATAACCACAATAGCCTCGAGCTCTATTGATATAGCCTGTTTTAGCACGCATGTTGTTTTCGGCAAAAGTTCCTTTACATAAATTAATCATACTGCCATTTTTACCAGCAATAGGTAGGGATGCGTTAAATGAAGCATACATGGTGCTATCTCTGTAAATTTTTGATAATACCGTTGCCTGAATTTTGGTTGTGATTGTATTAGCTCTTGATAAACCACTGCCATCCACCATGTGAAGGCCCGATACATCAACACCTCTGGATTTCCAGAAAGTAATAACCGCTTCAATACCATTGTCTGTAGTGCCTTGTTTACCTGATTTTATAGCACCTAGCGTTTTTAATAAGCTTTCAGCATAATGGTTATTGCTTTTGGTATTAGTAAAATATACTATTTTACTAAGCTTTGGAGAAATATGAGTGTAAATTAATTGCGTTTTAAACGTTGTATCAGTTTCTTTAAGGATAGTTGGAGCGCTTTTATTTTTTGAAGTTAAATCATAGTTATCTAATATCTTTTTTAATTCGTATTCAAAAAATAAATGTGGTTCTGGCATTTGCGCTTCTACTTCATAATGTTTTTTATTAGGAGGAATAGTTCCCGTAATTTTTCTTGAAAAGGAACTTGGATCACCAAATACAAAGGCATTGTCTTCCGTTCCATTAGATTTTACTTGAGATTGAATAGACATAGCCTTTGAAAAATAATTTGGAGCGATGCTCTCTATCGTTGCAGTGGTATTCGGTTCCTCACTACTATAAAATATGGAAAATTTATTGTCTTTATAAGAAAGGCCATTCGCTCCAGCACCAAAGTAATTGCCAATGTCGCCCCAAATCCAAGTGCTAGGAATAGTATTGTCAAAGTAATTTACATTAGTAGAAATAGAAGAGATGTTAGTTACTTTTTTTAAAATCAGTTTATTAATGAGTGGTGCAAAAAACAAAGAGTCGTTATTGAAAAAATAAGAAGAGTTGAAGGACGGGTCACCACAGCCTTCTATCAACAAGTGTGTTTCTGTTGCTTTTTCAATACTAGGAGCATTATACACTAAATTATAATGTGTTTTGTACGTAAAATCTTTACCTAATATTCCCAATGCAGCGGACGTTGTTATAATCTTCATCGTACTAGCAGGAATAAGGGCCATTTCGGAATTATATTCTTTTACTATATTACCCGTAGAAGCCTCCACAATACAAAAACTATATTGTGCATGTTGTAAATCTTTATCTTTTTTATAGCCTTCTAACACCGCATCCATGACAGTTTGAGCGCATATTACAGTAGCAGACCAGCTGAAAATTAAAGTTAGAAAAAGTTGTTTCATGTAATAATAGAATTGGTATTAATTATTTATTAAGTCTAAAATTAAGTCTTCATTTAAAATAAACTTTGCAATTTCAAATTTGTTTTTAACTTTATACAACTCAAAACGATATTAATGGTTTATGCCAAATACATCTTTCGCTTTTAAACAGTTCACTATCAAGCAAGATCTTTGTGCCATGAAAGTAGGTACAGATGCTGTTTTGCTTGGCTCTTGGGTTAAGCCCAATGATTCAACTCGAATTTTAGATATCGGAACAGGAACAGGTGTTATTGCTTTGATGTTGGCTCAAAAAACATCATCTAACATAGAGGCCATTGATATAGATGAAAATGCAGTAATACAAGCCAAGCAGAATGTATTGTCAAGTAAATTTACTGATAGTATACATGTTCAACTCATGTCGTTACAGAATTTTTCGAATCAAGAAACTCAAAAGTTTGATTTAATTATTACGAATCCTCCATATTTTGAACAGTCGTACAAATCCTCTGACGAGCAGAGATCACAGGCTAGACACGCCGACGTGCTTCCTTTTGAGGAGTTATTAGATGGCGTTAAAAAACTATTAGCCGATAAAGGGAAATTTTGCTTAATACTGCCAAGATTAGAAGCAGAAAAATTTACATTACTGGCAGAAAAAAAAGGATTACATCTTTCTAAATTATTGCGAGTGAAATCAAGAAGTGATAAGATAGAAGCAAAAAGACATTTAATGCAGTTTGAATTTAAGGCGACTGAATTTTCTGAAGATACATTGGTGATAGAAGAAGAAGTGAGGCATCAGTACACGCCAGAATACATAGCTTTAACCAAAGATTATTACCTTAATTTTTAAGGCTATACTAAAAATTTAGTGAATAAAATTGTTACAATTAGATACTCTTTTTAAGCGTTTCTAATGAGCGAAATAAATTATATTTAAGAAAATGCTGAATAGAACAAGAGCGTGGGCTGTCAAAAATGCGGGCAGAGTGGCGGTGAAACGAGAATTCAAGGATTTAGCGGAGCGTAAAATCTGTAGAATTCCGTGAGGAGCGTAGAGCATATTTTTGACTAGATTTTTTGTTTCTTTTTCATC
>JAYVDU010000514.1:0-2904 GCA_043749245.1 Bacteroidota bacterium
ACTTGGTTAGAATTGATTTTTAAGGTATTTTTCTAAATTTAATTTTGTATTAAAAATGCGAAAAAACCAAATCTTCTCAAAGATTTTGTTTTGCAATCGAATAACTAATCGTAAAATATATTGAAATTAAAAGTCCAATTGAAACTATATAAGCTGATTGGCTAACATTAAATGAAACGAATAAAAAATTGACTAACAAACCAACAACAAAGAAAATTCCAGAAATTCCTTTAATGTTTGAAGTTGTTCTAGTTTGATTGAAAGATACAGATAAAACTCCTAAACATGATATTAGTAAAAATAAAAATGAGCCGATAGTGAATAATGCTCTATTTACTCCTGAAGAATAAATGTAAAAAGCGTATGCGAGCAACGAAGAAACTAAAAATGAAACAACTGCAAAAATAGTATTAAATTTCATTATTTTCAAGGAATTAAGGGTGGGGGTGTTGATGAAAAAATCTGTAATATTTCAGGAACATTAGTTGCTAATTCCCACGCAGGCATACCTTCTTTCCAAACATGATGTGTTTTTGTGAATTGTAAATTTTTAGCAAGTTGTTTTAATTCTTCAATACTATAAGAGCCAATTTGTTGACTGTTTAGTGCTATGAAATAAGTAATTGTTGGAAATGACGGCGGAGCTTGATTTATTTTATTCATCATTCCACTCATTTGGTTTCCAATTACACCACCCATCATCATTCCTGTCAATAGCCCAGTCGGATTTAACCCACCACTACTACCAATATTTCCCATCTCCCCTAAACTTTGAGCAGCTGTTTTTAGGATTTCGGTTTGTTGATTTAATTGGTGAACAGAAAAATTCTTGGATTCAACTTGCAATTCAGCGTCTCTCCTTTGGATACGCATTGTTTCTTCGAGGTTTTCAATGTTTATAACGGTTTGAGCTTCTATTGTTTTAGTTTGTTGATCAGAAGTTATTCTTTTAAGCTGTTTGTAATTTGAATTTTCTTTGTCCAATTCAATTGCATTAATATCAATTCGTTTTAAGTTAATGCCAAAATCATCATGCAATTCGGTTGATAGCTTTGATTGAATGATACTACTAATCTCATCAATTTTCCTTTCTATTTGCATTACAGATATCCCAGCATCAGAAGGAATATTTAAAACGACGGATTTTGCCTTTCTTACAAAAAAATCTTTAATCTGATTTTTAAAATCATCAAGTTCAAAATTTGTTAAACGATTTAATTTTATAAATTTTTTATAGTCAGTTAAGTTAAAGGTTAAAGTTCCTCGCACTGAACATGGAATACCTAAATCAATAAATCGTGGATCATAAATATCAAAATATGGAATTCCGAACCGTAATTGAATATTCCCAGATAGATTTATAAAATAAATTTCTGCCTGAAAAGGAGAGTTGCCGCCAAAAGCAGAACCCAAAATATTTGTAAGAATTGGGAAATTCGCAGTTTTAATTGTTTCGTCCAAAGGACCAACAAGATAATCTTGCATCTTGCCATTTTTGTTTTGATAAACAAAAACGGCAATTTCTCCATCTTTCACGCGAATTTTACTACCAAAACGAATTGAATTTTCTTTTGAAGTAGAATTGATTATACCTGTGGGCGACCATTTTTGAATAAGATATTGTGTTTCATCACACCGAATAATATCCATCAAACCACCTTCATTTTTTTTATTAAAGAATCCCATTATCTTTTTAATTTATTTACCGAAATCAATTTCTCGAGTTCAAATTTTTTGTCATGCCAATAATCTATTTTATCTTGATATTTATCCTTAATTTTTAAAAGATCAGTCACAATATTTTTTTTCTTATTTTCAGTAACTGTCCATTCCATTTGTGTTAAAAGAATACGGGCTTCTTCAAATTTTTTTACTCTTATATCATCAGTTATATCCTTTTCTAAGTTCGTTAATCTTTTACTTTCAACTTTTACTTCATCACTTTTAAGCATTTCATAGATACCTGCACCAGTTCCAAGAATTAAAAAAATAATAAGCCAACCGACTATTAGTTTTCCGAAAGAGTCTAAGTTACTAAATATGAGAAGTACTTTGCCAAATCTTGAAACTTCAAAATTTTTTTCGTAAGCAGCTATCTCAGCTAACATTTTTGAATCTTTGGAATAAGCAACCTTTGCTCTATTTATTACTTCCAAAAACTTATTTCTCCAAGCTATAGTATCTTTATCTGAGGTAAAACTTATTTTGGTTTTAGGAAAAATAAAATGTAGTAATTCTAAAATGTCTTCTTTAGTATTTGGGATTGGAAAGTTTTTTATAATTTGATTTTGCCTTGAAAAGATTTCAGCTTTTTTTCTTATTTCTTGAACCGTCTTTGTTTCTAATTTTTCATTTATCAAATTTTTGGATTCAAAAGACATCGAATTACATTCCTTAATTACGTTTTCTAATTTTTCAGAAAGTGTTTTAACTGAACTATTAGCTGCAACATTTCTAAATTCATATCCACAATCTGCGCATGAAGAGTTAAAAGATTGTATAAATGCTCCACAAGCAGGACATTTTTTAATATCTCCAAACTTTCCTGATTTTGGAGCAGATGCTACTTCATTGGTTTTAATGTTATTTTTTTCAAAAAGCCTTGCATCAAGTACCATTTCAAATTCATCTAAATCAATACCTTCTGCTTCAGCCTTTTTAAAAAGTATTTGTTTTTCTTTTTCTGTAAGTTCGCCATCAGAAAGCGCGAATAAAATTAGTTTTTCTAATTGATCACCATACATTTACTTGCTCGTTTAAATTGTTAATCAAAAAAATAATAAATTTGGTAGTGTAGTTAACTCAAAAGCTCAGCAAAGTTAATGTTTTTAAATTTAAAATAAAAATATTTATAATAAAGCTAAAAATAAAGAAGCCATCAATTTTAAACCGAAATTGATGGCT
>JAYVDU010000515.1:0-9624 GCA_043749245.1 Bacteroidota bacterium
GTTTGATTTATTAGGCTTTACCAAAGATGAAGCACAAAAACAATTTGGTTTTTTAATGAATGCTTTCGAATTTGGTGCGCCTCCACATGGTGGACTAGCATTTGGTTTTGATAGGCTATGTTCGCTGTTTGGCGGTAGCGATAGCATCAGAGATTTTATTGCTTTTCCTAAAAATAATTCAGGGCGCGACATGATGATTGATAGTCCAAGTGAAATTAGTGATGAGCAGTTACAGGAGTTGAGTATTTTATCTACTGTTAAATAACTTCAGCATAATGACCACGCTCGGCTTCATACTGTTTTTATGCATAGGATTAATCTTAGGGTTAATTGGCGGTGGTGGCTCTATATTGGGCGTTCCTGTATTGGTTTATATCATGGGCTATAGTACTGATGAGGCAACAACCTATTCTTTATTTATCGTTGGTCTAACTTCTTTAATTGGTGCCATTGCCTATTTACGTAAAGGTGAAGTTAGCATAGAAGCTATTTTGAGGTTTTCAATCGCCTCTTTAATTACCGTGTTTTGCGTGCGAAAATTTGTGATGCCAAACATTCCAAATAACTTTCAATTACTAGGTATTGATGTATCTAAACACATTATGACTATGATACTGTTAGATATTCTTATTTTAGCATCGTCTTATAACATGATTAAAAAGCGAAAAGCGGATCGCATCAATCAAGTGAAATGGGATGAGTTTTCTAAATCACCTTTAGGATTACCTTTTGTTATTTTATTAGGTGTGTGTGTTGGCTTTATAACAGGCTTTGTTGGAGCAGGTGGTGGTTTCATTATCGTTCCTGTATTAATTTTCTTTTTGCGTTTAAATTTTAAAAAAGCTATTGGCACTTCGTTATGCATTATTGCTATTAATTCCTTAATAGGTTTTACAGGTAATATCGGGCATCAAGATATCAATTGGTTTTTTTTAATATCGATATCTGCTATATGCGGATTAGGTATTTTATTGGGTAGTGTATTGTCTAATCACATCTCTTCACAAAAATTAAAACCTGCTTTTGGCTGGTTTACACTATGTGTGGGGATATTTGTACTCATTAAAGAAACTATCCTGCATTAAAAAAATGGCAAAATCAAAAGGCGGAATCATCAAAAAAATAATTCTTCTTATCTTCGTTTTCAGCGTTGTGTTTGGAGGGTACTGGGCTTACGAAACTATTTTTAAAAGTAATGTTCATCTTGATGGAAAAAAATTTACTTATATTTTCGTTAAAACAGAGGCTACGTTTGATGATGTTTTAGACGAATTATATTCAGAAAACATTATTGATGATCATTCAAGTTTTGAATGGATGGCTAAGGAAATGAATTTGCCAGAACATATCCATCCCGGCAAATACCGCATAGACGCCAGTATGAGCAACCGCTCTATTGTAAAAATGCTCATTAATTCGAAACAAGAAAAAGTAAAACTGTATTTCAATTCTCAAATTAGAAATAAGGAACAATTTATTGTTTATGTTTCTGATAAATTAGAAATCAACAATTCTGAATTAGAAGAATTTTATAGTAACGAAACCATATTACAGGAACGCTTTGGACTAAACTCCGAAAACCTGATGTGTTTGATTGTTCCTGAATCTTACGAAGTCAATTGGAACACACACGTTGATGATTTGTTTGCTTTACTTAAAAAAACGTATAATGCTGTTTGGACGAAAGAACGATTAACTAAAGCAAAAATGATTAGCTACTCTCCCTGCGAGATCATGACGATTGCCTCTATTACACAATCGGAAAGCGCTATTAAGACAGAGCAACAAAAAATTGCAGGCGTATACATTAACCGTTTAAAGCAAGATATGAAGTTGCAAGCGGACCCAACGATTGTGTTTGCCAATCAAAACTTCGATGCACAGCGCGTATTGTCATCTGATAAAAATATTGATTCTCCATACAATACCTATATGTATAAAGGCTTACCGCCTGGTCCCATTTGTTTGGTAAACACATCAACTATTGATGCTGTGCTAAATTACACAAAAAGTAATTATACTTACTTTTGTGCAAAGCCTGATTTTAGTGGGTATTCGAGCTTTACGAATGATTATTCGGTGCATCAAAAAAATGCTAAAGCTTATCAAGATGCTTTAAATAAAAAAGGGATAAGGCGTTAAATAAATAAGGCTATTTCTTCTTTTTCTAATTTCTTTTTAGAAGGGTAAGTGTCAAATAAAAACTGTAAAGTTTCGTTGATGTTATTTGCGTTAATTTTTGGATTTGTGTTTTTTGCAGAGTACCATGTTTCAATAATATCTCCATTGAGAACTAACGCTTTTGAGGTATTGTAACAATTCCTTTGCGTGACAGCCAAATGTACCAAGATGTGCATCGCTAATTACTAAAAGTTGTAATTCTCTTTTGCTATACATTATAAGTTTTTACAAATGTATGTTCGATATATTACCCTAATGTTTTGATTAGATTAAGAAATAATCATCTTTTGAATAATTCACTATTATGTTTTTTTAAATATAGTCAATAAAAAAAATTGGTTTGTGTGTAAGCAATGCCAAATTCAAAAATATGATTTGATTTTTTCACATTAATTTATTTCCATACAAAGGCTGAAACACAAAAGGAATAAAACAGGACGCCATAAGCGGTTGAGCAAGGTTTGCTACTGAAAAATAAACAATCTCACTTTTGAAATATCTGTTGCTACTATATTGTTATTATTTAAATCGTTCAAACGCTTCTTTTTCTAAACCCTCTCTATGGTTTGGATGAGCGATCTTAATCAATTCTTTTGCGCGTTGTTCCATATTCAAACCGAATAAATTAACTGCGCCATATTCTGTAACCACCCAATGTATATGACCACGAGTTGTTACCACGCCCGCTCCTTGCTTTAAAAACGGCACGATACGGGAAATTCCTTTTGAAGTTATTGACGGTATGGTAATAATTGGTTTTCCTCCCTCTGAAAGAGCGGCGCCGCGAATAAAATCCATTTGCCCTCCTATACCCGAATATTGATACATGCCTATAGAATCGGAACACACTTGTCCGGTTAAATCAATTTCAATAGCACTGTTAATAGCGGTAACTTTAGGGTTTTGGCTTAAAATACGCGGGTCATTTATATAATCAACAGCTAAAGATTTAATAATTGGATTGTCGTCTGCAAAATCATATAATGCGCGAGTTCCTAATAAAAAAGAGGTTGCGCAATAACCATTCACTTTTTTCTTTTTACTATTATTAATCGCTCCATTTTTTATTAATGGAATTGCTCCATCCGAAAACATTTCGGTATGTAATCCTAAATTTTTATGGTTGCTTAAATTTTTAAGCACAGAATCAGGAATCGTTCCTATTCCTAACTGAAGAGTAGCGCCATCTTCTACTAATTCAGCCACAAGCATTCCTATTTTATTCGTTGTTTCATTTGCACCATCGCTGTAATTTACTTCTGGTAATGAGTCTTCTATCCATACTGCGGCATCAAATTTACTGAACGGCACAAAGCCGTCGCCCGCCACACGAGGCATGTGTGGGTTTACTTGAGCAATTACTATTTTTGCAACGTCAACAGCCGCTCGCGCAATATCAACCGAAGTTCCTAAAGAACAGTATCCATGTTTATCCGGTGGAGAAACATGAACAATAGCGACATCAAGCGGTAAAATATTTCGTGTGAACAAAAGCGGAATTTCACTTAAAAAAACAGGTACATAATCTCCTCTGTTACTATTAACTGATTCGCGATTAGATTTTGATACAAATAAGGAATTGATAAAAAAGTGTCCTTCTAATTCCGAACTATTCAAATCAACCCCTTGTTGTGTAATACTTACCAACTCTACGTTATGCAGTCTGTTTTTTTGTTCAAGTAATTTATTGATGAGATGAATTGGTGTAGCTGCACCGCCGTGTAAAAATACACGGTGATTGGATTTAACCAATTGTAGGGCTTCTTCTGCTGTTTTATAATTATATAAGGTCGTCATTTCTATTGATAAATGAATTATTCACGCAATGTAACAATAGCTATTTATAACTTCACAATCTTTTTTCGAATCGTGTTTTTATTAGCGTCTTCTAATTCTATTACATAAATTCCTTTAATAAGATTAGAAAAATCAGTTTTGATTATCGACGTTTTTTGAGTGCCACAAATTGAATAAATCATATTGCCCAACACATCATAAAAATTTATTTTACAAATTGTTGATTCAGTATTTTCTATTATAAATTCATCTATCACCGGATTTGGATAAATTTTTATAGTGTTTTCTAATATTTTATTTTGAATAGCTGATGCAGTGCAATTCAATTTATTAATATAATCCCACAATACATTATCAAAAGCAGAAGACGCTAAGCTGAAGCCGCCAGCTGTGTTTCCTTGTCTAATAACAACTATATTTTGGCTCGGAACAACATAAATTTTTTGGTCATTTTTTCCTAACGCACAAAACATATCCGTTGGCGCATTTGACATCAATTTGCCAGGAATCACAATTTGCGATTGTGGCGCCATAAAGCTTGATTTACCATTTAGCCACCACAAATATCCGTATGAATTGTTGAGCGATTGTGACGTATTAATCATTGCTTTAAAATACATAGAGTCTTTCATCAAGGTATCATTATTCCAAATGCCTTTATTCAAATTCAACAATCCAAACCGAGCCATATCACGAGCCTTACTATAATATACCTGTTGCGACCATAACCCTCCAATTCCAATGTGCGTTTTAATCCAACTCGTAGTAATAGTATTGTACGACAGACCAACAGCATTACTCACCACATCTTGTATTTTACGATAAGCGCCAGTATGATAAGCCCAACGAGTTGACGCATTTACTTTATATAATAAGCAGGATTTCGCTGTGTCTTCGTTAGTACAGGGATTTGGTGGCACATCATCTAAACCCGTTGTCATTTGCAATAAATTTTTAACGGTAATTAAATTTTCTTTAGTAAGTGTTTCGCTTGTCCAGCCAGTTCCGATATATTGCGACACTTGGTTGTTAATGTTGATGTATCCTTTTTGTTGAGCCACGCCAGTAATAAAACTCGCTAAGCTTTTACTTGCTGATGCCCAATACCAAATAGAATCACGTGTGTAGGTGCCAAAATATTTTTCCAATACACGCTTGCCGTCTTTCAAAATAATAAATGATTTGGTGTTTTTTGTTTGTAAATAATTATACAGCGAGTCAATTCGTGGCTGACAATAGCCTATTGAAGAGGGTAAGATGGAATCCCACACATTACCTGTTAATGGCGGAAAATAAAGGCTTTGAGATTTAACAGAAAGGCTTAAAGATAAGCAGATAATAAAAAGAGTCGTTTTTTGTTTCATAATCTTTAATTTAATGTTTTGGACTTAAACAATCTAAATTATAAATTTATTTGATATCAATGATGGTACAAACGTTTAAATTAGAATAAAAATATTTATGCTATATTTATACAGCATGGAAAACACAACAATTACCAAATGGTTTTTATTAATAGGAAAAATAGAGGGTTACAGCTACTTGGTTTTATTAGGCATTGCTATGCCTTTGAAATATGCTTTTAATATGCCTGAGTTTATTCGTCCTTGCGGAACAATACACGGCCTGTTATTTGTGGCATTTATGATTTTTTTAGGGCTGATGTTTTTTAAAGTAAAGTTATCTTTTAAAAATTCGGTTCTTGCTTTTTTGTTGTCTTTAGTGCCTTTCGGAACATTTTTCTTAAAAAGATTGGTTTAACAATTACTAAAATCGAATCCCAACCACACAAATATCATCAACCTGTTCAAGTGAACCTTTCCATTTATCTACCTCCGTATTTAAAATTTCTTTTTGAGCGGCAATAGGATTTTCATGTATTTCCAAAAACAATTCTTTTAATCTCTTGGTCGAAAATTTCTTTCCCTTGCTCCCGCCAAACTGGTCGGTAATCCCGTCTGTAAAAAAATAAAACATGTCGTTTATTTGATAATTAACAACCACTTCCTCAAAAACCTTATCTCCACTTCTCATTCCACCTAAGGAAAATTTACTTCCTTTAATTTCCTGAAGTTTTTTATCACGAATAGATACAACTGGGCGTTTAGCGGTGCTAATGGTAATTTCTTTTGCTGATTTATTTACTTTGAACAACGCTAAATCCATTCCGTCCTGAACTCCTGTTGTACTATAATTATCTTGTTTTAAAGTAACATTTAAAAGCTCATCCATTTTAAGTAAAATTTTAGACGGCTTATATATTTTATTATCTAGCACTATTTGATTTAATAAATTACTTCCTATCACGGTCATAAGAGCGCCAGGAATTCCGTGTCCAGTGCAATCTCCACACGCAAAAAGATAGGTATTAGCATCAATTTCATTAAACCAAAAGAAATCACCACTCACAATATCCTTTGGTTTATATAAAATAAACGAAGACACCATTGTGCTGTAAACAGTGTGCTCATTGGGTAAAACAGCATTTTGTATCTTACTGGCATAATTAATACTATCGGTAATGTCTTTGTTTCGTGATACCAGTTCAACGCTTTTCATTTCTATTTCTTGCTTAGCATTTGTCATTTGCAGCAAAAACTTTTGCTTATTTCTGTATCCACGATAGGTGAACACCGCAAGAGCAACCACTAATAATAGACCGATGATAAGCGCATATAACACTAATGTTTTTTGTTCAGATGCTGATTTTTCTTCTAAGAGTTCTTTATCTTTTTTTACAGATTGGTACTTCGCTTCAAGCCCTGTCATTTGTTTCATCCGAGCTTCGGAGATCAAAGAATCGTTAACGGCAATATACATTTCCAAATAGTGATTCGCTTTTTCTGGATCTCCCATTGCTATATACAAATCCGCTAAGGATTTATAGTTGCCTTTACGGCCTTCCATAGCACCCAATTCCGAAGCTATTTGCAAAGACATTAAGCCATAACGCTCTGATTCTTTATATTGCTTACGCATAAAATAAACCTGAGCAATATTACTATACGACGTAAACAATTGATAATTATTTCCTGATAATTTAGAATAATTTGCTCCCAAAACACTATATTTCATGGCATTGGCCGTATCATTTAATAAAACATACACAGCGCCCATGTTTCCATAAGCATCCGCCAAACCCGCTGTATCTCTCATTTCCTCAGAAATGGCTAACGATGCATGAAGATACGTCAAGGATGAATCGTATTGTTGCATGTCAAAAAACACGCCTCCAATATTATTTAAGTTAGAACACTCGTTCGCTCTCTTGCCAAGCTTATGGGTTATTTCCAACGACTTACGAAAATACCTGATAGCGGGTTCATAATTTTTTTGTTGCCAACATCCAATGCCCATACTTCCGCAACAAGCTGCTATCTGCGCTTCATCTTTTAGTTTTTCAAATATACTAAGCGCCTGCGTGTATAATGTTGTTGAGGAATCATAATTTCCTTGTTTGCGGTATTGAATGGCTAAATTTAAAAATGCCTTAGCTTGGTAATTTTGTGTCCCAATTTTTTTTGATAAGGGAATGAGTTGTTGAGATAATGCCATTGCTTTTTCAGGCTCACCAAGACGGTACACTTTAATTTGTTGTACCAAGTTATCAAACCTATCCGAATCTACTGATAGCATATTATAGGAATTAATTAAGGAGTCGAGAGAACGCTTGTCCTGAGCAACAGAAAAGAGGTTTACAAATACACAAAAAAGAATAGCAAAATAACTAATCCTAGTCTGCGAAAAATACATTGATTTTGTAGTATGTGTTTTCAAATAAAAACGATTAAAGATGAGCTAATTTTTGAACAGTTTTAATTATTAAATATATATAAAATTATACGCAAGTTCAAATCAAATATTCACTTAAGAATAGTTAGAATATTGGTTCATTTATTTTTATATTTAGCCTTATTATATTATACACTATGAACAAATTACAAAATTACGCACTTGGGCAATGGGCAGCAGGCGCAGATAAAGGTCAAGAATTATTTAATGCCATTACCGGCGAAACAGTTGCTACCGTTAGCAGCAAAGGATTAGATTTTGGAGCCATGTGCCATTATGCACGTACCGTAGGTGGACCAAAACTGCGTGCGTTAACCTTTCAGCAACGTGGTTTAATGCTTAAAGCATTGGCCATACATTTACAAAATAAAAAAGAAGATTTTTATAAAATTAGTTGGGCAACCGGCGCAACCCGCACCGATAGCTGGGTAGACATTGAGGGCGGTATCGGTAATTTATTTACGTATGCGTCTTTGCGTCGTCAATTCCCTAACGAAACCTATTGTTATGATGGAGATGTAGCCAAACTATCTAAAAACAATACATTTATTGGTCATCATATTTGTGTACCAAAAGAAGGTGTTGCCATTCACATCAACGCTTTTAACTTCCCTGTTTGGGGCATGTTAGAAAAAGTGGCCGTTAACTGGTTGGCTGGAGTGCCAGCTATTGTTAAACCTGCAGCCTTAACGTCTTTTTTAACCGAAGCAGTTGTTAAAGAAATTATAGCAAGTAAAATATTACCTGAAGGCGCGTTACAATTAATTTGTGGAAGTGCTAATGGCATCTTAGATCATGTAGAAAGTCAAGATGTGGTTACGTTTACAGGCTCTGCTTCTACCGGTAAGATGCTAAAAGCGCATCCACGTTTATTGCAGGAAGCGGTACATTTTAATATGGAAGCTGATTCATTAAACTGCTGTGTATTGGGAACAGATGTCACGCCATCGATGCCTGAGTTTGATATTTTTATTAAAGAAGTAGCAAGAGAAATCACAACTAAAGCGGGGCAAAAATGTACAGCGGTTCGTCGTATAATCGTTCCTGAAAACATGGTGGAAGATGTACAAATTGCTTTAGGGAAACGTTTGGCACAAAATGTAATTGGCGACCCTAACGTGGAAGGTGTTCGTATGGGCTCTTTAGCGGGCATGTCGCAATTACTTGAAGTAAAAGAAAAAGTAGAATTGTTATCTAAAACTCAAAAAATAATTATTGGTAACTTCGAAAACTTTGAAGTAAAAGGCGCCGACAAACATAAAGGAGCATTTATGCCTCCAATTATATTTTATAATGATAAGCCATTTACAAATACGGATTGCCATAATGTAGAAGCCTTTGGTCCTGTAAGTACGATTATGCCTTACAAAACAATTGACGATGCGATTGCATTGTCTAAAATGGGAATGGGCTCGTTGGTAAGTTCAATTATTACAACGGATAATAGCATTGCTCGTAAATACACGATTGGTGCGGCTTGTATGCATGGTCGTATTTTAGTATTGAATGCAGAGTGTGCTAAAGAAAGTACTGGTCATGGTTCTCCAATGCCATTATTGGTGCATGGTGGCCCTGGTAGAGCCGGTGGCGGCGAAGAGATGGGTGGCAAACGTGGTGTGTTTCATTACTTGCAACGCACTGCTATACAAGGTTCGCCTTCAATGATTACTTCTATTTTAAATAGTTACCAAGTGGGGGCTAAAATGATTATTAAAGATATACACCCTTTTCGCCAGTACTTTGAAGATTTAGAAGTGAGCGAAACAGAAATTACTCCAACATATACGGTAACCGAAGATGATTTAGTAAACTTTGCTAACATAACAGGAGATAAATTTTATGCGCATTTACAAC
>JAYVDU010000516.1:0-2895 GCA_043749245.1 Bacteroidota bacterium
TAAAATCTTTTTTGTAAGCATATAAGCCTGCAATGTTTAATAGCAAAGGTTCATAATCCGGGTCAAGGGCAAGCGCTTTAAGGTATAACGTTTGGCAGCTAAACACATCGCCACGTTGTAGTTTTAAGAAACCCAAATTTGTTAAAGCAGAAACGTGTTTCGGAAATTCTTGTAATATCTCCGTGTATTGTTTTTCGGCTTCGGCTAATTGTCCGTTAGACGCTAATGCAGAACCCAGTTTGTTTTTAAATTCTAAACCCAAAGGAGCTAAGCTCACTGCTTTTTTAAAATAAATAATAGCACGGGTTGTATTGCCGGTGCTGTAAAATGCCTCTGCAATGCGGTAACAGGTCCACGCATGTTCGTTGGAGTAGGAGGTAAGGTTTAATTTGGAACTTAATAAATAGGCATCCGTTAATCTATTTATGTATGAAATAATTTGTGTAAAGTTTTGTTTAATAAAATACAATTGCACTAAGGGCTCTAGGTTTGTTTTTAATTCAGCATCTGTTTTATCTTTCAAGTACAAGGCAGCACTATCTAAATAGTATGGCCTTGGTTCAAATTTTTCGTACTGATTTAAATAAGCTTTTGCTTTAATAAAAGCACTTGGATTTTTTTCGTTAATGGCATACAAGCCTATAAATTGCTTAATAGCATTTTTATCTTTTTTAGTTAGGTCTTTGCGCGATGGCTTTCTAATATAATGGTCGTGCACCGAAACATGCGGAATATCGATAGATCCGGAGGATGGCATGTGACAGCTCACACAGTTTTGAGTTTTGAATTTTGAATTTCGTATGACTGATTTATCCGAGCAGGTTAAGGTCGAAAGATGTTGTATCCCTTTAGTCCCTCGAGGCTCTGCAATCCCTTGCGTCTCTTTCATCCTTAATCTTTCATCTTGTATCCCTTTAATCCCTCCAGTCCCTTCCGTCCCTCCAATCCCTCCAGTCCCTTCCGTCCCTCCAATATCTCCAGCCCCTCCATAATGGCAAGATCTACACGCATCATTAAACACTTCTTTATTTGTTTCTCTAACGCTTACATGTGGGTTGTGGCAAGTTACACAGGTCATTGCTTCTTTGTAAGGTCTCAACGATTTGGTGTTCTTACTTTTTTCTAACGACTTAATAAAACAAGCACTTTGTTTTAAGCGATCAGCGTGCGACGCCATGATAAATTCATTATCTGCGTTTTTATATTTAGGTAAAAACACCGTCATGTAATCACTTAATTTCATGCCTGGTTTAAAATCATAAAATGATTTTCCTTCTTTTAAAATGGTGTTACCTTGTAAGTGGCAACGCTGACAAATGTCAAACTGCCCTTCAATACTGAGTTTAGCAGGATTCACAATACTGTAATCAATATATTTTGACGTGTCAATTTTAGAACCCGTGCTTCTTTCTGCTACGTGTATGCTACCGGGACCATGACAGCGTTCGCAACCAATACCTTTTTCAACGGATCTGTATTTGTTTTCTGAGCCCAATACAAAATCGGGATAGGAGTTGTGGCAGCTCATACATTCTAATCCTATTTTACGTATAAATCGGCTATTATGGCCGTTTTCAAAGCCAGGGGGTAAATCCCATGTTTTTTTCTGTGTGTAAAATGTCATCGGCATTTGATTCAAATAACCGTTAACCGATTGTATGTGCGAATTGGTATGTTGCCCCGAACCTATAATATAATTAACTGTTTCGAGTCGTTTGTAAATAGTATCTCGTCCTTGCAGGCGATATTCTAAAAAACGCAAACTATCATTTTTCCAAAAAGCTTTGTAATAAAAATCACCAATTTTATCTTGTATTACCGATGTGTGATAATCACCCGCCGATTTTTGTTGAGAAGCCACATCAAACGATTTGCCCATTCCTGTATTAATAAAACTGTTGTAAATGCTTTGGTGACAAAGCTTACAGGTATTGATGCCAACGTATTTGGCAGAGTCGTGATGGTTTTTATACAGTAACGTATCTTGTTTTTTTTCCGCAATCTTGTTATTTCCTTCCGGCGATTTACACGCATAAATCAAAAGTGCCAGCATTACGATGGTAAAAATAGAGTTATGTACAGTTCTTTTCAAAAAGGATATTTCTTAAAATAGTATCTCAAAAATAGCACAAACTATTGAAATAATACTAGAGTTACCGTTTATAAAAAAATTAAATTGTTTTGTTTAAAGTACGTCTTTGTATATTATTATTAGGGTGTTTATTAATAACCTCTATCTCCTATGTGCCTATGTTGTTTTGCTTGAAAAATTTCTCCCTACAAGCAAAAATAGGAAAGCTTTTGTTTGGCTACTCTGTAGCCATTTTACGTGCATCACTTGGTTATTTTAATAATGTATTGCTCCGCTGGAGCAATGCTATAAAATTTATAAAACAAGCATTAAACTTTTTTAAGGGGACAACTATTTAGAATCTCTATCTCCTATGTGCCTATGTTGTTTTGTTTAGAATGGTTGGCGTTATTTAGTAAACACTAAGCGCCCTATATCAATCACTTCTTTGTTATCGGTTAATTGCAACGTAATTTCCTTTTTTTGTTCGTTTGGTTTACCATAATTAGTATATAGTTCTGCCTGAACAGTTGTTGGACCGTAAATAGTTTGTTGCCCTGTACCATAATAATTTACTTGCACAAAATAACTTCCCTGAGCGCTGTGTTTAATTAAAAATTCTTCCGGCCCATAACCTCCTGTAAAGTCGTTAGAAATACGGCCACCACCTCGTGTTAGTTTATTTTGGTAAAAGCATTTTTCTTTACAAGGATCAGTCACCCATAAATCCATATCGCAATTATCACTATCCCAATTAATAATAATGCGCACATCAACCGGTAATTTTTTTATAAAACGTTTGTCTAAAGAATCTAAGTTTAAGG
>JAYVDU010000517.1:0-9588 GCA_043749245.1 Bacteroidota bacterium
AATTAATTCTTCTTATTAGTTTTATGAACTGCTTGAGCTTAAACTCTTTAAATTTGTGGATTTGGCAATTATTTTAAGAGATTAGCCTTAATTAGAAAAGAGCATGGCTGTGATTAAATATTAACGACTAATTTTTCAATTCAATCATTTCTACAATACAAAAAGTATTATCTGAGGCCCTTTTTTAAATAAAACCTTCTCGCCCTTTGCCACAGTAATGGCAACAGGTTTGTTATTCTACCAAATGAAGTTATGTTTTAGGCTAAAGATGCGAAGTTGTTTTTTATGAATTCAAAATCATCTCAAAACGCTTTTAAATACGCTATCTTATTTTTTACTTTATTGGCCCTGTGTAAATGGTTTCGCGGTTTACTTTCGTTCGACGTTTGAAAAAACATCTACCGAAATGCCTGTTAAAGATGCAATGTTGCTAAGCATTTGCAAAGAAAAATAAAAACTTCTCTACTGCTTTTGCAAACGCTTTGATGTCTGCTGAGCTGGAGCAAGCCGTGTGTTATAAGCCCTTTATTCAAATGTCACGCTATTGAACACTTTGTCCCACACTGCCCGATACTTAACTGAGTCCTTAATGTCATTACCAAGATTCAGAATATAAAAATCATTCGCTACTGGGAAATAATACACTATAGAAACGATGTCAGAACCATTTTGTGGCGATATCATTTGGAAAGTAGAATACTCTTTATTCATTACGTTTTTACCAATTTTTGTAGAGATAATTTTAGCGCTATTGTATTTTTGATTTGCAGTCATTGTGGCAAGTTTTAGTAAGTTAAATTCACAAAAAAATATAGCAACTAAGGAACAATTAAAGCAAGAATTTATAGATGCAGGTTGCGAAAGTTTATTTAAGATAGATAAAAATTACTTCTTTGCAGAAGTTGGTATTAAAACAAAAACCATTGCCAATCATATAGCCCACTACCTTAAACTCGATGCGTAAAAAAACACCTGTCACGTTTTATAAGCGGTTTGCTATAATCCTGACAGGTGTGCTACCCTTATTGGTGTTGTCAACAAAAGTATACTATATTTAAAACAGTAGCGGAATAAAACTATATGGGATTATCTACATTGTTTAATTTTGGCATACTCGAAACGTAATCAAATGTATTGTTGCTGAAAACGCCAGCAATGTCGAAAATGATAAAAGTTTGAATTGATTAACAATATGCAAAAGTTATTTATTTTTTTTACCGTTTAATATTGCTGGCTCAATACCACTAAGGATTGATTGAATGGAATAATTTAAAAAGAAACGATATGGATTATGATTTATTTCGATTTTTGAAATTCTAAGTTTTCCGCCAATTTGAGGATTACTTTCAAATATTTTGAAATTATTTGCAAGTAATGATTTGAGTTTTTGATTTAATCCATTTTTGTTATTTAATTTATTAAGGACATCAATTTTTAAATCATGATATTTAAATTTCATTGTGCCGTAAGCATGTTTTTCTTCTGCGATAAATGAAAAATTTAAGCTATCTATAACTCCACTCCTGGCTTGCAAATTCTTTACGGGAATAATAATTGAATTAAAAGTTGAAAAAGGCATTGTAGAAAGGCTTCCAGAACAATAAAAATGTTCTTTAGTAAATTTTAATGGAAAATAGTATTTCAAATTAAACTTCCCTTTATTCATAATATATCCACTTGCAAGAGCTTCCACACTATGATTTTCAGAAATCAAACATGAATCATTTTGGACTCCGGTAACAGTTACCTCAAAATCATTTATGGATATTTTCCCTGTTGAAAATGAATGAGGGTGGATAGCTTCAAAAGCAATTTTGCTATTTTTCATTTCAATTGTATCAATAGAAATTAAAAAAGGAATACTTTTAATCATAGATTGAATGGAAGGACGCATAATCTTGGCTAAAGGCAATCTGTTATCTCTATAGACATCTAAGTTGCAATTATTTAATTCAATTTTATGAATTGACAGTTTTTGCTTTTCTAACAATAATTTATAATTAATATTTGAAATTATTATTTTGCTTAATATGGCTTCAAGCCTACTAGTTTGCCTCCCTGCTCTTTTCGCAAAGTCATTTTTGTTATAATTCGGAATCAGTTTTAAAGAATCAAATATCATGACCGATTGATTATAATCAATATACAATTTTTTAGATTTTATTGTGTATAAACTATCATTTCCAATATTGCATTTAAAATTCTCCATAATAATTTCAAATTTATCAAAAGCTATTATTTCACTTATTTTAATTTTGGATAAATCAACATTAATGTTTTCCAAATTTAAATTATTAGTAATAGAATTAAATATTGGAATTTCTTCAGCGTTGTTATTTAAGACATTAAATTTTAAGTTTTTAATATTAATTTGATTTATTGTAATCGATTTAATTAATGAATCATTTTTTTTAGAATTTGAATTGGAAGCAGAATTTTTTTCTTTTACATTTTCGGAACCCAGATAAACAAATAATTCCGGCTCTATAAAATCAACGTCGTAAATGCTAATTTTACGTTCTTTTATATAATTAATTATTGAAAAATCATTTATTTTTAAAGATTTGACCTTAAATACAAAATATTTTTTTTTAGGTTTTTCCTCTTGATAAGGCTCAATTACAAGGTTTGTTGCTTCAATAGATTGCGAAAAAAAATCAACATTTAAAGCATCTAAATTTAATATATATTCATGATTAGTTGATTCATAAATATGTGTTTTTACGCTCTTAATAATGGTTTTGTTTAGATATTTATTTAAGATAAATATTGATAAAGCCAATGCAAAAAAAATTGAAATCAATACATAACCAGTTATTCGAATATATTTCATGACTATTATTTATACGATTATTTACTTAAAATATTATTTATCGTTGCAAAGTTACTTTTTTAGAATATTTATGTTACTTAAAGCTGTAAATATGTAAATCTTAAATTAGATATATAAAAAACATTTATCAGGTTTATATCAAACCGCTTACAAAACCCTGACAGGCTTATCATAATTCTTAAGCTAAATAAAAATCTTAAGTTACTCCAAACTCACTTTGTACACTTTTAATTCCCTTCAATACTTCATCCGCTTCTTTTTCTTTTTCGAACTCTACAAACAAATGGCTATCCACCATCAACTTAGGATTAATAGCTAATAAAAATTGCTCTTTGTACATAGCCTTTTGGTATGCCTTCGGGAACCCCTTATCCTTATTCACATTTTTAAGGTAGTTGATTAAGTTTGATATAAAAATAAAAGGATACGTGAATAACAAAATAAATAACGACGTTGTTTTAAGTTTGGTAAACTGTATGTGTTTTATTTTAAAGCCTGATAACTTTGCTAATACACGCAGTTTTTGAATGCCAATTAAAAACACGTGTCCGAAATAAATTTGATTGGTCAAATGTTGTTTACTCATCCAAATAGAATCTATTTCGTTGGGAGGCATAATAGAATTAAAGCGTTCGCTCTCCGATAAAAAATAAGACATTTTTGCACGTAAGTTCGAGTAGTTAGGTGTTGTAATAATGAGAGATCCATTTTGTTTTAACACTCTATTAAACTCTACCATTACTTTAAACTGATCGGTAAAATGTTCAATGCCTTCCTGGCAAATAACCACATCAGCCGATTGCTTATCGATGGGTAATTGTTCCATAATATCAGCGCGCTTGCATTCGATATCAGTCTCTGTAAAATATTCAGGAAACAAATCAAAAGCCAAAGGAATAGCGCCGATGTCTTTCAATAGTCTTGATGTCACACCATTTCCGGCAGGTACATCCACAACAATTTTATTTTTAAAGCGTGCCTGATGCGTTAACAAATAACGTTTCACATGGTATTTAATGCTATTGGGATTGTCTTCGTATTTCTTCTTCATGTTATTCTACTAAAATTATGCGTTACTAAAAACAGATTTCACATCATCTCGCAAATTATATTTACTGGCCATCACTTCACCATAAGCACCCGCACTTCTAATCGCAATTAAATCGCCACGCTTGGTTTCGGGCAATTCTACTGCTTTACCAAAGCAATCGCTACTTTCGCAAATGGGGCCAACCACATCATACTTCACAACCTGTGTTGATGCAGATGTAATGTTTTCAATTTTATGATAAGCCTGATACAAGGCGGGTCTAATTAATTCTGTCATTCCTGCATCTAATATAGCAAAATTCGTATTGATGCCATTTTTAATGTAAAGCACTTTAGTAATTAAATTGCCACATTGCGCTACAATGGCTCTTCCTAATTCGAAGTGTACTTCTTGATTTTTTCGTGGTTCTAAAAACGCATGAAACACTTTAAAATAAGCTGCAAAGTCAATGATCGCTTCTTTATCCGGCTCATGGTAATTGATCCCTACTCCACCACCCACATTAATAATTGGTAAATCAAAACCCTTATTAAAAAAATACGCATTGATTTCATTAACACGTGCGCAGAGTTTTTTAAAGGGCGACAAATCTGTTATCTGCGAGCCTATATGAAAATGTAAACCGATGAGTTTAAGATGTGGTAAGCGTTTTAACAGCTCAATTACTGTTTCAAATTGATAAGGATTGATGCCGAATTTATTTTCTTCTAAGCCTGTTGTGATGTATTTATGTGTATGCGCATCCACATTAGGATTGATGCGTAAAGCAATAGAGGCTACTTTATTTTTTGCCTGAGCTAGTTCATTAATCACTTCTAATTCTTGCAAACTTTCGACATTGAAACAAAAAATAGATTGATCCAAGGCGTAATTAATTTCCGTATCACTTTTACCAACACCTGCAAATACAATATGATTGGCATTAAAGCCATGTTCAATAGCACACTTTACCTCATTACCACTTACGCAATCAGCACCCAAATCAGATAGTTTGATACAGTTTATGATTTTAGGATTGGCATTTGCTTTAAAGGCATAGTGCACATGATATCCATATTTTTCACGTTCTGCATTAACGATGGCTAATGTTTTATTGAGCAAATCCAAATCGTAATAATAAAACGGCGTTTGATGTTGTTGTATTTTTTGTACAATTTCTTTAGTAAACATTTTTTAATAATTATAAGGTGTAAATGATAAGTGATTAATCACCAAATTAACTCATCATCAAATTGTCAAATCAAATATTAATAACCAAAAAGTCCTTTATTTAAAGCTATTAACGCTTCTTTTTTACGAGTAGAATCTACTAACACACTAATATTATTTGAGCTCCCTCCATAAGACACCATGCGTAACGGAATATCTTTTAAAGCCTCTAACACTTTAAACCCATAACCTGCTTTGTTTTTTGGTAAATGTCCAACGATGCAAATAATCGTTTGTTCTTTCTCTACCTCAACATTTGCAAACTCTTCTAACTCTTTGATAATTTCTTTTAAATATAAATCGTTGTCAATAGTTAAAGACACTGCTATTTCAGAGGTAGTGATCATATCAATAGACGTTTTATAACGTTCAAAAATATCGAACACCGCTCTTAAAAATCCGTGCGCTAAGAGCATACGGTCACTTTTAATAGCAATGGCGCAAATGCCATCCTTTGCTGCTACTGCTTTAATGCCTTCTTCGCTGTGGCTATTTGAAATAACTGTTCCGAGGGCTTCAGGCTTCATCGTGTTTTTTAACAACACTGGGATGTTTCTTTTTTGTGCCGGTAAAATGCAGGTAGGATGTAAAATTTTAGCACCAAAATAGGCTAACTCTGCTGCTTCATCAAAACTTAATTGATGTATGGCGTGTGTTTTATTGACGATGCGTGGATCATTATTATGCATGCCGTCTATGTCTGTCCATATTTGAACTTCCTTGGCGTGTATGGCTGCACCTATGATAGAAGCTGTGTAATCACTACCGCCACGTTTCAAATTATCTATTTCTCCAAATGCATTTCTGCAAATATAACCTTGAGTAATAAAAATATTAGTGGTTGGATATTTCTCTACTTCTAAATTCAAATTCTTTTCGATGTATGCCAACTGAGGCTCTTCATTTTCATCAATGCGCATAAAATTAAGTGCAGGTATTAAGGCTGACGTCATACCAATTTCCTGTAAATGAAAATAAAATAAGGCCGTACTTAATAATTCTCCTTGCGCTAAAATAGCTTTCTCTTCGTTAGATGTAAACATATCTAAGGTAAACGAACGCAAGTGATTAAAGTGATTTTTGATCAAACCAATTCCCTTTGTTTTAAATTCTTCTTTGGCATACAATGCTTCAACCTCCTTTAAATATAGGCTCTCTAAGGCATCAATATAAGCATTAGCAACTTGATGTTGCTTATTAAATAACGCTTTACAAATGTCTATTAATTTATTGGTAGTTCCACTCATAGCAGATAGCACCACTATTTTTTTTTCATCACTCGAAATTAAGTTCACCAGTGCTTTCATTCGTTCTGCACTTCCTACGCTTGTTCCGCCAAATTTTAAAATAATCATATTCCTGTTGTTATTGTTATTAGTCATTAAATAAAAATCTTCTAAATGTATCGTTTAAAATCGTTCATAAAAAAATCCCATACAAACTTGTATGGGATTTTTAAGTTTGCAATAATGAATCTATGTTACTGTTTAAGTACCTTATAAGTTCTGATGGCATCTTTCGTTTCTAAACGTAAATAATAAATGCCATTTGCTAAATCAGTAATATTAATTATTTGAGTTATTAAACCACTTCCATTAACTGCATTTTTATATACCACTCTTCCATCTATACTCATAACACTAATGTTTCCAGTGATATCAGCTGATGAATTAATTTCGAATATAAATTCTCCCGTGTTTGGGTTTGGATACACATTTAATCCTAAATCACTTGTTAACTCATCTATGCCAACACAAGCATTTACTACTAATGTATCTTTAGCCGTGTTACTGCACCCATTGGGCCCCGTGTAGTTATAAATAATAATATATGAACCTTGACCCGCTGCATTTGCATTAAATGTATTTCCACTTACGCCTGAGCCAATATATGTTCCACCTGCTGGGGTTCCCTCTGTTAAAGGTCTTCCGGATACGGTAGGACAAAAATGAGTTTGCCCCGAAAACACTAAGCCAACAGTTGGTTTAGGTTTAGAAACTACATTTACTACATCAGATGATTTACAACCAGAAGCATTAGTTACTAATACAGAATATGTTCCAGCAGTACCCACCGTTATAGATGTAGTATTAGCTCCTGTATTCCATAATATAGTGCTACCCGGATTACCACAATATAAACGAATAGTTGACCCTACGCAGTATGCTGTATCTGGCCCTAAAGTGACAATTGGCAAGGTTCCTACAGTCACTTTAATGGTGTCAGTTAAGGAACAACCATTACTATTAGTTCCTCTTACCCAGTATTTTCCTGTTGTATTTACTACTAATGTTGATGTTGCCGCGCCTGTATTCCATAAAAAATTATTAGCAGTTGTATTTGCATTTAATGAAAATGGTGGCGTGCAAATAGTTGTATCATTCCCTAATTTTGGATTTGGTGTTGGCTTAACATGTATGTAAATCGTATCATAAGAAGTACAACCTGCTAAATTTGCTGAAACCGTATAAGTTTTGGATCCACTTAAATTTGCAATCGGATTAGCAATATTAGCCGCAGATAATTCTGTTGCAGGCGTCCATGTATAATTGACAATTGTTGGCTGACCAAAAAACATATTTGGACGTCTTGTTGATGAACTAGTAATTACGGAACTTGTACAAACAGTTGGGTTTGAATCTGCCGAATACCAAACGGAAGCTGTAAATGGCAATAAACTAGAATTGAAAGATACGTTACTAGAAAAGCTACTTAAATTATTAAAACATGTTTCAACAATAATATTGTCAATGCCATTCCAATTAAATACGGTAGAAAAAGTATGTGTATTAATTCCTAAAGTTGGCGTATACGATACAGTAGAATAACAATTGGTTAATGGTGTTGTTTGAAAAGCTGTTAAAGACGTAATGGTTGTTGTTCCTATTGAAATTTGAAAGTTATTTAAAGGAATAGTTGAATTTAAATTAACGGCGTCCAAAGCCAATGTGTTTATATTTCCTGCAGTTAATCCGGCTAATTGCAATTCAGATGCTGTAAATAAAAACTGATGTCTGGCACCTCCATACCAATTACCATAAGGCGCTGGATATGTAGTAGATGAATTAGTTAGTGTACCGGCTCCAACTTGTTTGGAAGAATTATAAGTAGCATTTAATTGAACGGGAACTCCAAAACAAACTGTGTCATTTGGCAGAACAGTTGTTTTAAAGAAAGGTTTTTTAGTGCGTGTTGCAACAACAGTATCGTTTAAAGCAGAGCCATCTCCAGCTACTGTTGTATACGCTTTTAGTGTGTACGTCCCCATACTTGTCATATTGTAAGTCGTCGTCATGGTATAATCTTGAGAGGACGCTGTTGCTAATGTACCAGTATTTAAAGCTAAGGTATAAGTAGCAACTGTTGGTCCAGAAGTCTTAACCGCAATAACAGTAGGTGCAACAGAAAAATCAGCTGTAGCTGATCCATAATTAGTAATGCGAGCTACAATCGTATCCAATGTAAAACATTTATTTGTGCTAGAAGGCTTTATTATACCAGAAACACCTAAATCTAAAGGAGAAGGTGAAATTAATAATACATTATAATCTTCTACCTCACCCCAAGTTGGGCTAGTGCAAGGGCCGGGAGCTGAACTTGATTCTGTTTCAACAACACGCATACGTGTAGTTCCGGGAATTGCGGTTAACGGAATAGTAATGCCACCAACAGCAGACACTGCCGTTCCTGCAATGGCAAAGGAAGTGTAAGGCGACATATATACATTTTCTCCTGGATCAGTAAATAAACCATTTTGGTTATAATCTATCCAAACTCCTGCTATTCCACTAAAGCCCGAAGTACCGCACATGCCTATCGTTAAAGATAAAGGATAATTGCCACCAATGGTTAAGGCTGGTGCCGGAACCGTAGCTGTATAGTTACTATATTCGAAGGCAACAGAGCCTGCTCCACCAACCGAGCCACAAGCACTTGTATTATTTAGAGCTCCAAGAGTTACATTAAAAACCTCATCATCAACTGTGGATGTAGCCGCTGCTGCGCAATATATTTGAGCGTTAACTGAATTCATTCCTAAAAAAACTATGCCAATAAACATAGCTAACTTGTTTACCTTAAAGAATTTTGAAAGAGTAAAATAGTTAAAAGTAATAGTGTAAATTTTTTCCATCTGTGTTGTACTTTAATTATCTGATTAAAAAATATGCTCCTACAAAAATATTGTATTTTTTTTGTAATTCCTAAGCCAAAAGTTAACGATTATCGTATTCCAGTAGGTCTAAACTAATTTATGAAAAAAAAGATCTACAATTTATTTAAACTATTAAAGGGGTATTAATGTGTACTGAAAACAAGCTATTTATATCATTTCACAGCCTTTTTGCGAGCTATTTGTTCGGTTTTGCTCAAAATTTGTTAAACTTTACATACACCCATAAAATATAACCAAATTTTACACAAGCTCTAAATACTAATTAGTACTTTTGTTTCCATGATTAATCTTTTTGTATTATTCCTTAATTTAGGTGGAGGT
>JAYVDU010000518.1:0-9557 GCA_043749245.1 Bacteroidota bacterium
CGTTTGGTTTAAAACAGAATCAATCGTATCAATCAAAGTTGATTCGCTATTATACGTGATGGTTATAATGGATACTTTCAAAAGTAAAAATTTAGAATAGTATTAAAGATACTTGAATTATTTGAAATATGTTCTACTCATTTTTTACAACTTAATTATTAATTGTATCTTTACTAACCTGTGAAAAGAAGAACTCAAATATATATACTACTACTTGCTGTTGTGAGTTCCACGATGCTTTCAGGATGTTTTATATTTAAAGGAAAAAACAAATGTGATACTTGCCCTAACATTGGGCATCATACTAAACACAAAAAAAAGCATAAATAAAAAAGAGCCTGTTTAAATGTAAACAGGCTCTTTTTTATAAATAAATATTGGTTAGTGATGATGGCCATCTGCCCCATGAACATGACCGTGATCAAGCTCTTCAGCAGAAGCATCTCTAATACTTAATACTTCACCTATAAAATGTAAGGTATGATCAGCTAAAGGATGATTGAAATCCATAACGACAAAATCATCACCAATTTCCTCTACATAACCCATTAATTGATTTCCCTCTTCATCATTCATGGCTAACTCTTCACCTTCTTTCACGCGTTCCGAATCAAAAGCTCCATCCACATAAAATGCTTCTTTAGGTATTTTTGTAATCATTTCAACATCAGATATACCGTATCCGTTTGCTGGCGCTACTAAGAAATCAAAAGAATCACCTGCTTTTTTATTTAATAAGTTCTTTTCGAAATCAGGGATTAATTGCCCTGTTCCAAAAATAAATACAAAAGGTTTTTCTTTAGATGTTTGTTCAATTAATTCAGGTGCATCATTATCTACATGCGCTGATAAGTGGTAGTTTACTGTGACTACTTTGTTTTTTGAAATTGTCATATTCTTTGTTTTTGTTTGTCATGCTGAACTTGTTTCAGCATCTGTTTTTTATTTATAATCAGAACCTTTACTATAGACCCTGAAACAAGTTCAGGGTGACTACAGCTATTTTAGTTAAAAATCAAATTTAATACCTTGTGCTAAGGTTAATTTTGTTCCGTAGTTAATGGTATTTGTTTGTCGGCGCATATAGGCTTTCCAAGCGTCAGAGCCACTTTCGCGACCACCACCTGTTTCTTTTTCGCCACCAAAAGCACCACCAATTTCAGCACCACTGGTTCCAATGTTTACATTAGCAATACCACAATCGCTACCGGCTGCTGATAAGAATTCTTCAGCTTCACGCATATTCAATGTCATGATAGAAGATGATAATCCTTGAGGAACGCCATTTTGTATAGCAATAGCTTCATTAAGGGTTTTGTATTTCATGATGTATAAAATTGGTGCAAACGTTTCGTGTTGTACAATTTCAAAATCATTGTTAGCTTCAGCAATACAAGGTTTCACATAACATCCGCTTTCGTAGCCTTTACCTTCTAATACACCACCGGGAACTAATATTTTTCCACCTTCAGAAATAACGCGTTCAATAGAAGCTAAATAATCTTTCACAGCTCCTTTATCAATTAATGGTCCAACGTGATTGTTTTCATTTAATGGATCACCAATACGTAATTGTTTGTATGCCGAAATTAATTTTTGTTTTACATCTTCATAAATATCTTCATGGATAATTAAACGACGTGTTGACGTACAACGTTGTCCTGCAGTTCCAACAGATCCAAATACGATGCCTGGCAAAACGGTTGGTAAATCAGCATTTTGAGAGATGATGACTGCGTTGTTTCCACCTAATTCTAAAATAGAACGACCAAAACGACTTGCCACTTTTGTTCCTACAATTCTTCCAACACGTGTAGAACCTGTTGCAGATACTAATGGCACACGGGCATCTTCACACATTTTTTCGCCGATAGAACCAGGGCTTACTAATAAACAAGAAATACCTTCCGGTAAATTATTTGCAGCAGCAACTTCATTCCAAATATTATGACAAGCAACAGCGCATAAAGGCACTTTACTTGATGGTTTCCAAATACACACATCGCCACAAATCCAAGCTAAAGCAGTGTTCCAATTCCATACAGCTACAGGGAAATTAAAGGCAGAGATAATACCTACAATTCCTAAAGGATGCCACTGCTCATACATACGGTGGCTTTCACGCTCAGAGTGCATGGTTAAACCATATAACTGACGAGACACACCTACTGCGAAATCACAGATGTCGATCATTTCCTGAACTTCGCCTAAACCTTCTTGCAAAGATTTTCCCATTTCGTAAGAAACTAATTTACCTAAATCATTTTTCTTAGCGCGTAATTTTTCTCCGTATTGACGAACAATTTCGCCACGCTTAGGAGCGGGCACTAAACGCCATGTTTTAAAAGCTTCAGACGCAACTTGTACTACTTTTTCATAATCAGCAGCATTAGCTACTTGTACTTTTGCAATTAATTTTCCATCAACTGGACTATATGATTCTAAAATATCACCATTAGCAAAATAATTTTTTCCGGTAGCACAGCCTATGTTTAGGTCTTTTATACCGAGAGATTTTAATACTTTTTCCATTTTATTGTTGTTTTGTTGCGTTTGTTTTTTCAGCCCTAAATATACGAATTTTAAAGCTACGTAATAATGGTTTTTTGTCGAAAATATTGAGATTTAAAATACAATGCCAAGTGCTAAATTAATTCCTGAATCATACTTTTTTGTAAGTCCAAAATACATGACTGTAATTGTTAATTCACTCGTTTTAATTGGAATCCCTTGAGTAATGCCAACTACGGAATATAAATGATAACTTTCGCTTGGTTTATCTTTTTCATAATATGTTGATGTTTTATTTAACTTTAAATCTGTAAATGTTATTTTGTTATACTGAGTTGGAGAAGAAAGTGTTGTGTTTAATCCCCCAAACAGCCTTGTTTTTTTATATACAAATTCGGGTAGTATTTCCAAAAAAACGTTGTTATTTAAGTACGTGAAAGTTGAGTATGAGTTAGAGATAGAAGTACTTGAAAATATTGGTTGAGTTTGTTGTGATGTCTGGCAAAATCCTATATTAAATAATAACCCAACGTGTTTTAAAAAGTGATTTTCAATTCCAACACTTGCGTAAGGGTTAATAAAGTATTCGATATTGTTTGGTTTATACGGATTGGAACTTGATCCGTCATTTAGTGTTTTGTATAAGGAATTATTAACAAAATTAATGGTTGTTCCAGCTTTTACGCATACGTTTAATTCTTTAGAAAATAAATTTTCTTTTTTCTGTGAAAAGCCCTGATAGTGAAATGCAACTATACATATTATTAGCTTTAAGTAATGCTTTTTCTTCATTATTTATTTGTTTAAAATACTTAAACTAATTTATAGGAACATCTCTTTGGTTTTAAAACCTGACAGGTTTAATAAAATTTAAAACATTCCTTTCGCCTTATCAATCGCTACTTTCAGGCCTTCTAATTTAGAACCGCCTGCTTGTGAATAAAAAGGTTGACCACCGCCGCCGCCATTAATTTCCTTTGCTAAATCTTTAATCATAGTTACTGCATTCAGGTTTTTATCTTTCACTAAATTGTCGCTGATGATAACAGAGATACTTGGTTTGCCTTTTACTTCTGCACCAATAATGCATACGCAATTTTCTGTTTGATTACGGATCTCAAACAACATATTTTTAAGTTCTTCAGCACTATCAAATACAACTAACTCACAAATAAAATTGATACCGTTAGCCGATTTAATTTTCGATAATAAATCGCGTTTAATCGTTTGTGCTTTTTCGCGCATGAATACCTGCACTTGTTTTTGAAGGTCGGTGTTCTCTTCAAGCACGTTACTCAAGCTTTTCACCACATCTTTATTGTTTTTTAATAACGCTTTTACCTCGTTTAATAATAGCGTTTGATTATCAAAAAACTCTTCTGCTTTAAGAGCCGTAACAGCTTCAATACGTCGGATGCCAGCAGCTACAGCGCTTTCGGATGTGATTTTGAAATAACCAATTTGTCCGGTTGCTTTCACGTGTGTGCCTCCACATAATTCAATCGAATAGTTTTTATCAAATTCAACTACACGAACTACATCGCCATATTTTTCACCAAACAAGGCCATGGCACCTGTTTTTTTAGCATCGTCAATGGTCATTTGTTGAATGTTACTATGGATGTTTTCGCGAATTTTTGTGTTCACTATTTTTTCGATTTCATATAATTCCTCGTCAGTAATTTTAGAGAAGTGCGAGAAGTCAAAACGTAAATATTCATCATTTACCAAACTACCTTTTTGTTCAACATGCGTACCTAATACCATGCGTAAAGCTGCATGGAGTAGGTGAGTAGCGCTATGGTTATTTTCTGTATAACTACGTTGGTGTTTGTTTACTTTAGCTGTAAATGTGGCAGAAATATTATCCGGTAATTTATCACAGAAATGAATAATTAATCCGTTTTCTTTTTTTGTATCAGTGATAGTTATATTTTCATTTATATTTTCAAGAGTTCCTGTATCACCTATTTGTCCGCCACTTTCAGCGTAGAAAGGTGTTTTACTTAATACCAATTGAAACTGTTCTTTATTTTTTGCTTTTACTTTTCGGTAACGAACAATTGTTGTTTCGCATTCTAATTCGTCATAACCAACAAAATTTGTTTGCTTATCATCAATCGCATTTTTATCTACAACCATCCAATCATCCGTATCTACAATAGATGACGCGCGTGAACGATTTTTTTGTTCATCTAATAAACGGTTAAATTCTGTTTCATCAATGCTTAAATCGTAACCACGTGCAATCAGCGAAGTTAAATCTAATGGGAAACCAAAGGTGTCATACAATTCAAATACAATTTTGCCGTCAATCACTTTAGTAGTGTGTTTGGATGTTAAATCAATACACACCTGATCAATACGTTTTAAGCCTATTTCAAGAGTTTTGTAAAAAGAGAGTTCTTCTTCTTTAATAACTTTTTCAATTAATAATTTTTGAGATTTTAGTTCAGGAAACTGCTCTCCTAATTGATGTGCCAATGTTGGCACAATGCGATACATAAACGGTTCTTTGATATTTAACGATTGATATCCGTAACGAATAGCACGACGCAAAATACGACGAATCACATAGCCTGCTCCTGTATTGCTTGGCAATTGACCATCTGCAATAGAAAAAGAAATCGTTCGAATATGATCCGCAATGACACGCATCGCAATATTAACAATCTGTTGTTTTTTGTGATTCTCTTCGTCTACCGGTTTATAACGGAGCCCGCTTAACTCTTCAATTTTATTTAATAAAGGTGTAAATACATCTGTATCGTAATTAGATTGCTTGCCTTGTAACACACGCACCAATCGCTCAAAGCCCATGCCTGTATCAACGTGTTGAGCCGGTAATTTTTCAAGGCTTTTATCTGCTTTACGCATAAACTCCATAAACACATTATTCCAAATCTCAATTACTTGCGAGTTATCGCTGTTTACAAGTTTAGCTCCATCAACTTTAGCGCGGTCCTCATCACTTCTTCCGTCGTAATGAATTTCGGTACATGGTCCGCATGGGCCAGTATCGCCCATTTCCCAGAAGTTGTCTTTTTTATTCCCATTGATGATTCTGCTTTCTGGTACAAATAATTTCCATGTATCATAAGCTTCTTGATCGAAAGGAACATTTTCTTCCACGCTTCCTTCAAACACGGTAACGTATAAACGTTCTTTATCAATTTTATAAACGTCAGTCAATAATTCCCAAGCCCAGGTAATGGCGTCTTTTTTAAAATAATCGCCAAAGCTCCAATTACCAAGCATTTCAAACATGGTATGATGGTAAGTATCAACACCAACTTCTTCTAAATCATTATGTTTTCCGCTTACGCGTAAACATTTTTGTGTATCGGTAATGCGAGGAAATTTGATAGGTGCATTCCCTAAAAATATATCTTTAAAAGGAGCCATCCCACTGTTATTAAACATGAGCGTAGGATCGCCTTTAACCACCATGGGTGCAGATGGTACAATTTGATGACCTTTTGATTTGAAAAATTCTAAAAATGTTGAACGTACTTTATTTGATTCCATAGTGATTTAAAAAATAGAGAACGAATATAATAAAAACAGCCCATTCAGAAGAGTATAATTTATTCACTTTTAGAATGATTTTTAAGTAACCGTAGAAAGCAACTACACCTTCAAGGTTTTTAACTTTTAAGATGATTTTTAAATAACTGCCAAAGTAATGAGAAGTGGCGTTTACATGGTTATTATTAATCTTTTAATTGTATAATTCTTTTTTTACTCATAAGGATTGAATGTCGACCTAATAATTACATATATTTGTTTGGAATTTATATAATTAAATGAAATACATATTTAAATGAAATACCTACTAATTTTAATCACGTTACTCTTAGGAGTTAATATTTATTGTCAAAGTGCCGAAGAATATTATAGATCAGGTCTGGAATCAGCCAAGTGGGGACAGTGTAATGATGCTATAAATTATTTTACTAAAGCAATTGCATTGAATCCAAACGATACGAATTCTTACTTTAACCGTGGATTGCAAAATAATGATTGTCATTACTACAATGAGGCTATAGCAGACTTTACTAAGGCTATTGAGTTAAAACCAAAAGAATTTGATGCTTTTGCTAACAGAGGAATATCAAAACAAAAATTAAAAAAATACAATGAAGCAATACTTGATTATAAATTAGCGATAGAATTAGAACCTAAAAATGCTTATGCTTATTTTAATATGGGATTAACAAAAAAGGATTTAAAAGATTATAATGAAGCAATAAAAGATTTTACAAAAGTAATTGAATTACAACCGCAATATGGCGGAGCTTATTATAAAAGAGGGTTATGTAATAAAATATTAGAAAATAAAACTGAAGCATGTTTAGATTTACAGAAGGCAGTAGAATTAGGCTTCACGGATGCTATTGATACAATGAATTCATATTGTAAATAAAATATTTTAACATGAATGAATTTATACATAGTTTATCAGCTATGTTAACTCCTTTAATTGCGATTTTAACTGTCTATATAGTTTTTCAGCAATATCAAATCCAAAAATATAGAGCTAAATTTGATTTATTTGAAAGAAGAATGTTAATTTATTCAAGTATAAGAGAAACTATTATTGTTATCATAAAAGATTGTGACATAAAAGATTCAAATCAAAGGGGTGATTTTTACAATGCAGTAAGACAAGCTAAATTTTTATTTAATGATTGTAGTTTGTTAAATCAAATTGAAGAAATCGAAAATAATATTAAAGAATTTGAGATTAATAATTTTAAATTATTTGGTTTTGGCACCGTGGAATCTGGTGATGAAAGAAATAAGGTTTCAAATATAGTTAACCAGATACTAAGCAAATTACCAAATCAATTAGAATGTTTCGATAATGCTTTCTCGGATTTCATGAAAATCAGTAAAATATAAGCGTCTTTGTTTTTCTAATTTTTATTATAAGTTGAAAATTCATGAATTCTATTTAATTCTCTCTTTCAATTTTATTTCCAAAGGAAAACTTAATTTAAAACTAAAGTTTCTACCCATACCATATATGCCCGAACGCCCAGTACCATTGTTAGGATAAGAGTCGAAATACTTTAAACGACTCATATTAGATTGATAAGCCACATCCGTTAGGTTGGTAATAAATATGCCTAGGGTGCATATCGTATTTCCTTTTTTGGTACAAACATCTGTCCCGAAACCTGCATCAAATAAGGTATAACCAGGAGTTTTTGTTTCTGTATGATAAGCTAAAAAGGCGCGATTTTGATCGGCATAATATTGCATACCAACTTTGATGTATACGTGTTGAAAGCAGCCTATTTTTTTTCTGAATTCAGCACGTAATTCAGAAGTCGTATGAACAGGAGGAATGAATGGCAAATATTTATTACTGTCGTTAATCACGGCGCCGTTTCCGCCTTTATTGATGGCGTATACCAACGATATGGAGTTTTCAAAATGTAACCAATCGAGTGGATGCGGATGAATATCAATGCGTGCTTCACCGCCAAATAACTGCGCTTTGGTTTGTTTGAATTTATAAACAGGATAATGATTTCCAGCTTCAACGTATAAAGAATCGCCACCCGTAAGGCTTTGGAGCTTTTGATTAAAAATATAATTATCAATCTTATTACTAAATACTTCGGCACTAACGGATACGTGATGTGTATCAAAAAATATCCCAATATCTTCTTGTAAATTAAATTCAGGTTTAAAATTGGCGTCGCCTAGCTGTTCAAAGCCAGTACCGGGATGCACGCCCTTGGCTGAAATCTCAGAAATATTAGGCGCTCTGAAACCACGAGCCACGTTCGCTTTAATCAATAGCTTATCGTTGATATTATAGGTAATGCCCAAACTACCCGAAAAACCTGAGAATACATGGCTGTAATTATCGAATTGTTTAGTAGCACCTATTGTATCAATTGTTTTATTTTCAAATCCTGTTGTAGGATTTTTGGTGGTATAAAGTGCAGTGTTCCGAAACGACCGTGTATCATAGCGTGTACCAAAAGCAATATCAAATTTTTTAATATCTTTTTTAATAAATAAAAATGGCGCAAAGTCAAATAAGGTATAGTTCGGAATGACGAACTCAGTACCTGCATCGCAACTATTTACCTGATACATACCATTAATTCCAATGGTAGATTCCCAACCTTTTTTTTCTGGCAAATAAAATTTTAAGTCGTAAGTGGCCGTTTGCATTTTAAGATAAAGTCCAGCTATATCAGGGTTTTGAGGATGAGCATATTCTCGTCGGATACTTTGTTGGTAGCCTAATTTTAGTGCTAATTTACCTTGTCCAACAATAAATTGATTGATAGAAAATAAACGATAATGCTGTACTCGCTGATGTATAGGGCTTATAGCGTATGCGTTTAGCTCAGCATCACTCACTATTGGTCGTACGGTGTCGGCTTCAGAAATTTGTTTGGTAAATTTTCGTGTCACCGAATCGCGGCTACCATCAGGGATTTCCTGCATATTATCATAAATACTAAAATTAAGATGTGAGTACCCCCATTTTCTAGTAACACCTAAATAGGCATTAAAATCCGTTTCTTTAAAACCAGTATTATACACACGGGCGTCATATTTGTTTTTAAAATTTGTGGCTTCTTTGTGCGAAGCTCGCATACCAAATACAATACTTTTCATATTGCCTGCAAAGGCTACAGATGCTGCATATAAGCCGTTATTGGATTGGTAATTTGTTTGCACACTTCCTTTCAGTGTACCTTCAGGGACGGTGTTAGCAGGAATTAAATTAACAACACCAGCTAAGGCATCAGAACCATAAATTAAACTTGCAGGACCTTTTATAACTTCAATTCTATCTATTAAAAATTGATCTACTTCTATACCATGTTCGTCGCCCCATTGTTGACCTTCTTGTCTAACGCCATCAAATAAGGTCAAGATACGATTAAAGCCTAATCCTCTAATGTATGGCTTGGATACGTTAGGTCCAGTACTTAATACATTAACACCGGGAACTTTAATGATGGCATCAATCGCATTTGTAGCTGTGTTTTGTTCTAAGTATTTTTGATCAA
>JAYVDU010000519.1:0-2883 GCA_043749245.1 Bacteroidota bacterium
ACCAGCAGGATATTTTTTAAAAGAAGTGTCTTCCATTAGAAATAACTCTAATGAAGATGACACCAAGCACACGCACCCCAACACAGCTAAGCGTAAGCAAGCTATTGCCGATTTAATTGCCAATAGAAGTAATGTTGGGAAAGTAAACGAAGTGTTAGGTAAAGAACAATTTGAATACATTAGAGATTTAGCACGAATGGAATTATGTCGTTTGTATTTAAAAAACAGAGATTACCAAAGTGCCTTATATGCAGCTTATATTTTATCAAAAAAATATCCGAATAATGAATATGTAGCAGAAATTATCTCTAAATGCATGTATGCAATCAGTTTGCATGGCAAGGGCATGTTACGTTATAACAGCGATTCATATTTAGAAGACGGCCTGAAACCTTATACTGATATAGAAAGTTATCCTCAACAATTATATCATTTAATTGGTAAAATGCCATCTAACGAATGGACTATGATGTCGCTTAATTATGTGTACCGTGCGCATAAAAAATTTCCTGCTAATAAGCCTATGGCAGCATATTCTGATAGTTTATTTAAATTAATAAAAAATACAGATTGGGGAATTATTGATTTTGTAAGAGTAACTAAAAAACCAGTAGTTATTGCTGAAGTAAAAAAAGACTCATCTATCATCAAAAATGAATTAAACTCAAAAACAGATTTAATCGCAAGCCTTCAAAAAGAAAATAGTTTTAAGAATTATGATACGGCTTATTACAAAGAAATGTATGTAGATTTATTCATGCATGACACAGAATTTGCAACTAAATTCCCTATGTCAGGCTCTAATTCTGAAAATAACAGCTCTGGATTTTCCACTTACAATTCGCACAATACCAAAACAAAAACTACTAAAAATAGCGAGTACGTTAAAACCGAAAAATTAAAAATAGAAAAAGTCGTACTATTAGAGCCATTTTATTTGAAAATTAATGAGACTCGTAAAGTAGATAAAATGAAATACATAGAGTCGGACGAGAGTCAAGAAAAATTTACAGTAACAGTAAATGATTGTGCTAAACGTCAGAATTTTGAATTAGTAACACTTGATCCTAGCTTGATGTCTGCCTCTGAAGCAGATAAAGTAAACGATTACTCAACCATTAATGATTGGTTTACTGAAAAATTTGATGGTAACGATGCTGATAGAAACCCTATTTTTAATACCGACGACATTGATAAAGTGATCGCAAAATACGGAACACAATATGTTATGAAAACGGGTATTGTAAATTACCGAGGAGCTGGCAAAGGCTTAACAACCTATTATTATAACTTCATCTACGATATAAAAAACAACGAGATGGTTTATAAAAAATATGAAGCGTTTCATGGTAGAGCAAATAAAGATTTAATTAACGCTAAAGTTTACCAGTCATTTTTTGAAATTAGTCATGCAAAATAATCATTAATAAAAATCATTCCCAATAGCTATCGGGATAACTATAAACTAACAAACTATTTTATGAAGGTCTTATTCCAATTAATATTTATTTTCTCTATTTCTATCGCCTTTGCGCAAGGACCTGGTCATTTAGGTAAACGCTTTGTTTTAGGCTATGGCGCCCATTTTAGCCCTGCACTTTCTAACGGAGATGCTCGTAATAATACAATAGTTGGGCATAGGTCTTCGCAACATGGAAGCGCTGCAACAGGGCAATTTGCATACAACTACACTCACGAGGCTTACTTAGAGTTCGCATTAAGTGCTCGTTTTATGTTGGGTTTTTCTGGCAAGTTTTATAAAACTGTTTATGATAATGCGATAGATGCAAACTCAAATAAATATAATAATTCTTATAATTTATCTAATGATGTACAAGGTTATTATAAAATTAATGGTCAGTCCTTATGTTTGTACGGAAAACTTTATGGCAAACGTTATGTTGCACCTTGGGGCAGATATATTGTTTTTGGACCAGTATTAAATTTATACAATACAACTTATGACTCAACAATTATGTTCCAAACAACTACAAATTATAATAATTACGCAATAACTCATGTTTCTGATTTTGGCCCGTTAAATCAATCCTTTATGGGATTTAATATCTTATTTGGTTGGGGACGTACTCGTATCATTGCAGATAGAATTACGTTAGATTACGGCATCAATATGCAAGTATTATCAATCCCTGGTTTGTTATACGATATAATTCAATCAGGTAAAAGTAACAATTATGTTAATAGTGTATACATTGAAAACACCGCTGGTGCCAGAATTAGAGGGCTAAACCGAATCAATGCCTTTATAAAAGTGGGCTTTTTAATCTTCTAAAATTTTAAAATAAAATGTTCTTTCTGTTTATGTTCTTTTCTAAAGAATACTATACCAAAAAAGAAAAAATCTAAACTTAAGGTTACTTCAGGATGCACGCATATTTCTTTCCATGCTTGTTGCATGCCCTCACTCCAGTTAATATCATCAAATATAAAAACAGACTGATCATTCTTTTTTTGTAATGCCAATTCAAAATATCTCATCGTTGGCTCATACGCATGGTTTCCATCAATATATAAAACATCAACCGTTGTTAGCGCGTTTAATAACTTAGGAAGTGTATCATTAAAATTTCCGGTAATAGAAGTGATGTTATTTACATGATGTGTTTTAAATACTTGAGTTGAAAATTTAGTCAAATTTGCACAACCCTCTAATGTATACACCGTAGCTTTTGGCGCAGCTTTCGCTAAATACAGACTGGTTAATCCAACGGACGTACCTAATTCAATAACCGTTTTTGGATTTAAAAAATTGATGAGGCGGTATAAAAATTCCGCTTGTTTTTGTGGTGCAACCCCATGTGTTACTATCTGCTTGATACTCCTATGGGTTGAATTTAATTTTTTAGATCCCGCTCCAAAATC
>JAYVDU010000520.1:0-2875 GCA_043749245.1 Bacteroidota bacterium
GCAGGATTTAAATACATGGGTGCTGCGTAAAACTGCGTAAGTTGAGGATCTTGAGCCTTTAATGAATTATGGAAAAATAATTGCATGCAAAAAAATAAAAATGCAAACATCCACATTTTATTAATGTAACTATTGTTTGTTTTTAGTTTTAAAACTAAGCACCAAGTATTATGTAATTCGTACTTGTAAATCATTTCTTTTTAGTCAAACTTAATATTAATTCTATATCGTTATGTTCATTTACCAATGGCTCTATATCTACTATCATTGTTTGGTATCCGTCTTCTTCAACAATTGCCTTATAAGCTTTAACCGGATTCATGATTAATAAAAACTTGCCTGTTTTAGAACTCGCATTGAATATACCGCTCACCTGCTTACTTTCTATATCGATTAACGTGATTTTAGCCTTACTGACTTCACTACCAATCATTACTTTACCATGCTTAACTTTTAAATCGTTATCTCCAAAACGAGTATCAATCACGTAAATATCGGAACTACCATACGTTTGTTCTTTGATGGACGAGTAATAACCTCTTGTTCCATTTGTATTTAATACAAAAAAGATATCGTTATTAACGCTGTTAATTGGAAAGCCTAAATTTTCGGAAGATGTATATTGATTCGTTTCTGTATTTAAAACCGATTTAAAAACATCGTACTCACCCATTGTATTATGTCCTTTTGAACTAAAATATAAAGTCACACCGTCGGGATGTAAAAAAGGGGCATCTTCGTCTTTATCAGTGTTAATATTTGCGCCTAAATTCATTGGTAGAGACCATTTACCGCTTGGCATTTTTTTAATACGATAAATGTCTTTTCCGCCAAAACCGCCAGGCTTAGTGCTACTAAAATAGATGACGCTTGTATCATTACTAAAACAAGCACTTGTTTCGATAAATGGTGTATTAATTTCTGGACCTAACTTTTGAGGAACAGACCAACCCTCGTAATCTGTATGACTGATATATAAATCGCCTGTAAATTGATCGGGTGAAGTTCTGTAGATGATCATATTATTTCCATCAAAACTAAGGGCTACACAGGCATCATGTGTATTTGTATTAATTGGAGGACCTATATTTTTTGCTTCTTCCCAAGTGCCATCAGGTAAATGCTGAGATATATATACATCTTCATAATAATTTCCATAAACGTCTTTTAAATTACCTGTACTTCCAATCCTACGGGAGGTAAAATATAAATAACTTTCATCAGGAAATATTAACGGAACATAGTCTGCGTATATAGAATTTATTTTGTCACCCATATTTTTGATGATACTTCGATGCGGATTACTCACAAAATCTTTCGCATTTTTGCTACACGAAATTTGATAATCTATTTCTGCATTTGAAATGGAACGTTGTTTTTCTGGTATTGCTTTATATCTATTAAAACTATTAATTGCTTCATCAAAATTAGATGTCAAATGATATATTTGCCCGAAATAAAATTGAACTTCTGGTAGTTTACTCGATTTTAATTTAATGAGATTAATATAACAGGAATCTGTTGATTGCCCTAATTTAATGCGACTAATAGCCGAATTAAGATTTGCTTTTTCGTGATTAGGATCAATTTCTAATACTTTTTTGTAGGTAGAAATAGCATTTACATAATCCTCCGTTTCAAAATACAAATCGGCATTATTTAAATCTTTCGCATATAGTTTTTTATCAACTTTTACCTGAGAAAAAACTTGCATCGAAAAAAGAAAAGTTAGTGTATAAAAATATAATTTCATATTATCTTAATAAAAGTAAATCACCTGTTTTGTTTATTTTTTTACCGTCAACGGTTGTTGCAATTATTTTCCAAACATATACATCTTGTGTACATAATTTACCCTTATAGTAACCATCCCAACCTAAAGCAACGTCTTTACTTACAAACAATAATTCTCCCCAACGAGAAAAAATATTTAATTCGTATTTATCAATCCCTCTTAATACTGGATGAAAGACATCATTATTTATATCATTAACTCCAAAACCACCTCCATTACCTCCGGTAGGGTTAGGAGAAAACGCGTTTGGCACATCCACATCACTTTCCAAAATAGCAATTATTTTCGACGGTAACCTAAATGTATCTCTACACCCTTTGGCATTAATAGCAATTAAATCAATTTGATATTCTCCCGCATTTAAATATAAATGAGTTGGGCTAACTGCTGATGAGTTAGTATTATCTCCGAAATTCCAACTAAATGCAGTGGCACCTGATGAAAGGTTAACGCAATTTACAGGATCTATGGGTACAAAAACAGTATTAGGATTTGCTTGAAACAAGGCTATTGGCTTAGCAAATACTTTGATGATTTTTGATGAAGTATCTTTGCAACCATAACTATTTGTTGCTATTAATTGTACTGTAAACGTTTTATTTGTTTGAGAATTATTGTAATAAATGTTTGACACATTTCCTGTAACTGAAATATTTCCATCGCCAAAATTCCATTGGTAAGAAGCTACTCCTGCAATATTAGGGAAGTTAACAGTTAAAGGCGCGCAACCCGAATCTGGAGTTGCTATAATAGGAAAAACAGGTTTAGGATGGACTATAATTGGAACAATAATAGTATCTCTGCAATTGTTGATTGAGGTAGCAATTAACTGTACTGTATTTGTAATATTGGTAGTTGTGTTATTAATATATTGATGTGTAACGTTAGTATTACTTGACACACTTGTACCGAAATCCCAATTATAACTTAACGCTCCAGATGATGTATTTGTAAATGTTAATATTTTTGGGGAACAACTTGGTGTGTCCACTGTAAAATTTGCTTTAGGTTTAAACAATAATACAATCGGTTTAGTAATTGAATCTCTACATCCATTGGATGTTATTGCAACAAGCGTGC
>JAYVDU010000521.1:0-9528 GCA_043749245.1 Bacteroidota bacterium
TACTTCAGCGCTCTATCGGTATGGTTTTAATGGCAAGGAGACGGATAAAGAGACAGGCGAGCAGGATTATGGTATGCGGATGTATGATCCGAGAATTGCGAAGTTTTTGTCAATAGATCCTTTAAGTAGAAAATATCCAGAACTGTCTCAGTATCAATTTGCAAGTAATAGACCGATTGATGGTAAAGATTTGGATGGGTTAGAGTACTTGAGCAAAGAAGAAAGCTTCTATGAAATTAAAAATGGCAACGTTTTAATTAAAGAAGAAACAGCAAAAATGATAGGTATCAAAATAGTATTTGCGTCAGGAAAAGATGCGAATGGAAGAGAATGGATAGGGAATAATTTACTTATTGGAATTTTAGATTTGAAAAAAATAGATTCACCGCTATCTCCAAATTATAATTTAGCACAATCCAAAGAAAGTTTTTATGAAAATGAGTTTAATTTAGATGGTAGATACGATTATACTCCTGGCAATGATGTTGGAAAAATGCGTTCAAAAGATGCGGCTGGCGCAAGATCAGAATACACAAAAGGAATTCTTAATCCTGAGGGGAATTATGATATGCGTCAAACGAATCGGCAATCTGCTTTCGAAAATGCAATGCGCGGAGATGCCTTTAGTACCCCAGCTTTTAAAATGACCGGATATGCTGGGCTAGCGATTGAAATTTTTAAACTTGGTAAAACACTCCGTGATAATAGTATCGCACGAGAAAATTCTGGAATATTAGAGAGGCAAAATAGTATTCTAAATAAAGTCATTAAAGATTTACAAATTGGTTTATCAAATGGACTAATACCTCCTAAATTTCAAACCTTAGATAAATTGAGTCAAATTGGAAACTATTTATTGCAAGGTACAGCTACTGATCCTGAAGTTGTAAAATTCACAAGTAAATTCTTAATTCCTCAATTAGAAGCAATTAGGATAAACAAAATTTTAACACCTACTTCAAAAAAATAAATATGGCAATGAAAAGTAAATTATTATTTATAGGCGGACTGGCAATAATCATTTTTCTCGCCTTTAATTTTTTTAATTCTGTTGATGAGAATTTTTATGATATGTGGTCAATAAAGTCAATCGAATATAATGATAAAGAAGTATTGAATTATTTTTTGTCTAGTGGCACTAACTTAATTATTTTTAATCGAGATAAAACATGTGAGTTACCAATTTATTTGAATGAGTATGCTAATGACGAAGGGAAAGGGGTATGGACATTGAGCGGTTTTAATAGAGATAATTTAGAAATAAAAACTACCAGCTCATTTTTCAACACGACTTTTAAAGTGATTAAGTTTGATAGGCTCAATTTAATTCTTGAAAATAAGGCAGAGAAGAAAAGAGTAGTGTGTTTTAGGCTTTAAAAAAAATAACCGAGCTGCTCCCCAATTTTTGGACGAAAAGTAGCAAAAAGATAAGTCTTAATACGGTATTTAAAACGCCAAACAATGAAGAAATTGTTTTTATGGGTTTTAATGGCGGGTAGTAATTTTTGGGCAAATGCGCAGGTGCAGGTTGTGGTGGTTAGGTATTTTGAAGAAATAACGGTAAATTATAAATACAATGCTGGGACTAATCAGCTTCAGTATATTACAGACAATGTACTAAATACGGTTTCGACGACAGATATTGATAACCAAAACCCGAACAACTATATTTACGATAAGTCGGGTAACATGGTAGCGGATAATTCTCAGTCAATGTCTGTCAGTTGGTCGCCGTACGGGAAAATACTCACCAATACAAAAGCAGGTGGTGCGAGTTTAGCGTTTGGTTATAATGCCATGCAGCAACGAGTTGTAAAACGCGTGGTGATAGCAGGTGATACAACAAGAACGTATTACATCAGGGATGCGCAAGGAAACACAATGGGTGTTTATACACGTCACAACGACAGCGTAACTTGGCGCGAGCAGTATATTTTTGGTAGTAGCCGTTTAGGTTTGTATCGTGCAGATACTTTAGTGAATAAAGGACTGACCGTAATAAGTAAGTTGTACGAAGGCAAACGAAACTATGAACTTACTAACCACTTGGGTAATGTGATGGCGGTGATTAATGACCGAAAAGTAGATACGTTGAGTGGCACAACGAAAATTGGCTTTAACGCGGTTGTTATAAGTGCGACGGACTATTACCCTTTTGGTATGGCGATAGATTCACGAAGTTACACATCGTCGTTGTATCGTTACAGTTTTAACGGAAAAGAGACGGATAAAGAAACGGGGGAACAGGATTATGGGATGAGGATTTATGATAGAAGGAATCCGACCTTTTTAAGTGTTGATCCAATAGGAAAGAAATTTCGTGAGTACTCACCTTACATATTTGCTGGTGACAATCCAATAAGAAATATCGATTTAGATGGGTTAGAGCCTCTATCAATGATTACAAATACTGGGAGATTAACTAAACCAGTTATTTCTCTATTGGAATCTACTTTTGGCTACAGTGTGGGTTCAATGGAAAAAACAACATGGGATAATTACAAAAATAGCAGTTGGGGGAAAAGCTGGTTTTTACTTACAAGATATCCAAACGCTTCTGTACTAAATAAAACAATTTTTTATGACGGAGATAACTTAAAAAATGATAGTGATAAAAAGTGGCTCACATTAATTTCTCACGAGCAATCACATAGGGACGAAATGGATGATTTAGGGAGTGCAACCGTATTTTATGGTAGCTATGTAACCCAAGGTGTAACAAAAAAATATGAAAATATAAATACTGAGCATTTGGCTTTCCAAAATGAAGATTTTATGGATGACCTTTTAAGCCAAAAACCTATAATTTTAGATATCATCAATGATAAAACTATGGGTGATTTAGAAAAAAGTAAACAGTTATCAAAAATTGGAAAAGAATTTAGGTCAAATACTATTTTACCAACTTTAATAAAAAAAGCAGACCAAAAAATTAGTGAGCTAAATGAAAGACTAAAATCAAAAGGCGCGAGTAAAGAAGTTATTAAAATGGGAATAGAAATATACAAGCGTGAGAAAAAAGATTTTGAGAGCGAAAAAAGTTTATTAGATAAAACCTTAAAAGAAAATAAAAAATGAAACCAATAGTTTTCTTTTTATTTTTCGCTATGGTCTTTTCTTTATCCTGTACTGATAAGAATAGGTGTATAGTTGTAAAAAATGGGTTAATTATTATTAAATCGCAAGAATCAATGCATTTTAAGACTATATCAATAGATAATGCGAATAAAGAGATTTTTAATAAAAGATATTTTAATGATAGTGTTATTGGGTACAAAAAAGAGTTCAATGTAATTAAACTACTAGATAGTTTAAAATTTATTAAACCCAATATTTTTCGATTTCATATAATGGTCCAGAAAGATTTTGAGATAGGCGATGCTTTATTACCATTTGATTTTGAATTAACAGTTAGACAATTAAACGATAAAGATTCTCTAATTTTTTTTCACAGTAGATATTAGCGAGCTGTCGGCTGCTCACCAAATATTAGGCAAAAAACATTAAAAAGATAAGTTTTAAAAAGCAAAACGCGAAAAAATTTACTTTGGTTTTGCCAAACGTTCATTGACATTGATGGAAAATACGATTAAGCAAAAAGCACAAATGCTTTTTGCACAATGCAACGTGCGTGGGTTTTAAAATTAAACCCACCCACTACAAGTAGGGGCAAGCTGCAGTGCTTGCAAAAACCAAACCCCAAACAACTATATTTACGACAAAAGCGGTAATATGGTGGCGGATAATTCTCAGTCAATGTCTGTGAGTTGGAGTCCGTATGGAAAAATACTTCAAAACAACAAGGCTGGCGGTGCGAACCTAACTTCTGGTTATAACGCGATGCAGCAGCGTGTCTTAAAACGCGTGGTTTTAGCTGGCGATACTACACGCACGTATTACATTCGCGATGCGCAAGGAAACACGATGGGTGTTTATACGCGGCATAATGACAGCGTAACTTGGCGAGAGCAGTACATTTTTGGCAGTAGTAGGCTGGGACTTTACAGGGCAGATACGTTAGTGAATAAAGGATTGAAACTCATTGAAAAACTATACGAAGGTAAGCGCAATTACGAATTAACCAACCACTGTGCTGCTCCCCAAAAATTAGACAGTAAAAAGTGAAAAATATAATTGATAAATTCAATTACTTTTGTACTAAACTGTTAAAAAATGAGCAGAAAAATTCGTCGTCAGTTTGATGGCAGCTTTAAGAGTAAAGTTGTCATAGAAGCGTTAAAAGAACGCAAAACTTTGAGTGAATTGTGTAAACAATTCGACTTACATCCCAATCAAATTACAGATTGGAAGAAGCAGGTATTATCTGGCTTGCCCGATTTTTTTGATACGGGACAAAATGCCGTTTCAAAGATATCTGAGGTAGATATTGATAGTATCACATCACCCTTGTATCAACAAATAGGTCAACTCAAAGTGGAGTTAGACTTTGTTAAAAAAAAATCTGCTCAGTCAAAATAGCACGCGACAACGTTTAGCCATGATTGATACGGTGTCAGATTTATCTGTTACGAGGCAATGTGAGTTATTGCGTGTTTGTCGGAGCACTTATTATTGCGATACAAAGCCTCGCACCGAAAGTGACGAGAATTTGGCAATCATGTTGGCGATGGACAAATTATATCTCGAATATCCATACTTTGGAGCGCGCCGTATGTTGAAACATCTGCCCGTCATGTATGAACAAGTTAATATCAAACGTATTAGACGACTGATGCAATTAATGGGTTTAGAGGCTATTTATCAGCGACCTAATACAAGTTTAGCAGATAAAGCGCATCTAAAGTACCCTTATTTATTGCGCAATGTCACTATAACGCATCCAAATCATGTTTGGAGTACAGATATAACTTATGTGCCAATGCCAAATGGCTATATGTATTTGTGCGCTGTAATGGATTGGTACAGTCGTATGATATTGTCGTGGAATTTGTCAAACACCATGACTGCCGAGTTTTGTGTTCAAACACTTCAAAGTGCTTTAGATAAATATCCAAAGCCGAATATTTTTAATACTGATCAAGGTAGCCAATTCACATCTACTATGTTTACGGATGTTCTTAAAAATAAAGAGATTCAAATCAGTATGGATGGTAAAGGGCGAGCAACGGACAATGTTTATATCGAGCGTTTCTGGCGTGACATCAAGTATAATTGTATTTACTTGAATGCTTTTGATACGGTTTTAAAACTCAACGAGGGTATTGAAAACTATATCTACAAGCACTGTTACAAACAAAAACATTCGAGCTTAGAGTATCAATTGCCAGCCACAGTATATCAAACTGGATTTATCAAAAATTAATTTGGTTGATAAACAAAGAGATACTATTTTTGACTGGGAAAAAACAAAAACGCTTTATTGCAGGAGGGTAACTTTTGTTGCCCTTCACTCTAAAGATATATTTAATTTTTATCATCGAATCAATTATCTAAAACAACTTTTTTTGTCCAGTGATTGGGGTACACCGCAGTATTGCTGACTCAGGCGGTAAGTTAGTTGGGCAAAATACATTGAATAATAGTGTGCCTGTTGTGAACCCTGACGGTTCTATATCAACAAGAAATATGGGATTAGACATTGATATTTGGCAGGATATGCAAGCAGATTTAAGTAATTCGGTCACAAACGGTGTTGAGCTTAATACAGTAGGATTCCCATTTATCTTTGGGATTCCTCTAGTTATACCTGTTCCTTTACCAGTTTTTAAAAGTGAAAGAAAAGGCGTTAAAACAAGTGTCACTACAAAACATATTAGAAGACAAGGCATTTTAGATAAAGTAGTTAAAACCATTGATGGTTCAACGCTCGCAACCCAAAATTTGCTCTATGATGCTGAAACAGGTGAGGTTTTGAGCACTAAAACACAAAACGAATTTAATGATCCCGTCTATAATTTAACCTACCCTGCACACTGGGCGTATGACGGTATGGGACCCGCCTATAAGAATATCGGGAATATTTTTAAGAATGTAAACCTTTCGGCCTCAGGTTTAGACTTGTCTGCTTTTACAAGTTTTCTATCTGCTGGCGACGAAATAGAATTACTTAATTCTAAAGATGGGACTGTTTTAACGATAGGAACTGCAAAAAAATTCTTTGTAGTTAATAATAGCGGCTTTAAGGCTTATGATAACACTGGTCTGCTTTTAACCAGTACAACAATTCCAACTGTTACAGTTAAAGTTATTCGTTCGGGTAGAAGAAACAAATCTTCTATGCCTATTGGAAGTTTGATGTCATTAGCAAGCCCGATAAATGCTGCCAATACAGCATTAAGTATTGGTATTACAACCAATGTTTTGCAAGCGAGTGCCAAAGAGTACTCGGATAGTATGCGATTAAACTGCACAAAAGTACCTGATTTAACGGGTGTTACACCAGATTACATACAAGACTTAACCAATATTACTATAAACCCATACTCGTCAGGTACTTTGGGCAATTGGCGAACAAAACGAAATTTTGTATATTATGATGTTCGTAATAGAACAACTATCCCAACTTCTACTTCTATAAGAACAGATGGAATAATATCAAATTTTATTCCTTATTGGTCTTATAATGCGACGAGCCTTAAATATTTAGGCAATGTAACGAATGATTACAGGTGGGTTCGCAGCGACAGTGTACAACTATACGATAATCGTGGCAACGAAATTGAAAGTATTGATGCCAATAATATTGTCTCTGCTGCTTATTATGGCTATAATAAAACGCAAGTTGTTGCCGTAACTGCTAATTCAAAACATCAGGAGCAAACGTTTGAGTCATTTGAAGATTATAAATTCATGAACGATTGTAGCAATACAACTCCCTACGTTAACGATAAAAACATCAGATTTTTTACTACGCCTATAGCTGCTGGTTGGGGCATAGTAGATACTGTTTCTCATACAGGCAGATATTCTTTGGCTGTTAATACTGGCAACAGTTTGACAATAAACTCTAAGGTAAATTATGATTTTTGCTCGGCGTTAACTGCGCTTCCGCCACCTTGTAACAATACCTTAGTTTGTCCGGATTCTGGACACTTTTTATTGAATTCTAATGTTGCAACATGGAAAGTACCAACACCAGATTCTTGTTTTATTGATTGTTTGGTATCAACGACTCTACCATGTACGGTTTTTTCGACAACGCAAGTTACAACAGTGACATATACGGGTTATTTTCAAAATAAACAAGTTGGGTCGTGTTGTTTTCCTGTTGATCCTAAAGGAACTGTGGTAAATCCGCAATCTTGTAGTCAACCTCCCGCACAGCCGCGCTGTAATACTTCACCTAAACCACTGGCAGTTCCTTGTAATCTGAGTTTAGCTGCGCCTGTTTTAGCTTTAGCAGCAGCGCCTGCAGCTAATGTAGCTAGATCGCCAATTGTGCCTCAATGTACTGATTGCTTACCATTGTTTTCATTGCTTCCTAATAAAAGATATGTTCTATCTTATTGGCTAGCAACTGATAATTCTTTAGCTTGTAACGCCGTTCCAAGTAACGTTACAATAATGTTATTTAATGGTACTACACCAATTCCAGTTAATTTGGTTTCAACGAGTCCTGTTATTGATGGTTGGAAAAAAGTTGAGGTGTCCTTCACGACACCTGACGCTACAGGATTTGTAAATTTCACATTGGCTAATAACAGTCTTATTCGCGCTTTTTTCGATGACATTCGCGTTTATCCTTTCAATGCTAAAATGAAATCCTATGCGTATGATACACGTTCACGCCGATTAATGGCAGAGTTGGATGAGAATAACTACGCTACTTTTTACGAATACGACGATGAAGGCATTTTGGTGCGCATAAAACGCGAAACAGAAACGGGTATCCAAACAGTTAAAGAAGCACGCAATTATTTAGTACCTAATAATCAATAATTATGATAAAGAGTTGTTTCCTTTTCTTAGTCGTTTTTATGCCATCCCTTTTAACGGATGGCACAACGTTCATGAATAAAATTCAGAAGGCTTATACGGAGCCTAAAATATTGAGTTTTGATGGGCAAATTAAATTTTACAGCGATGTCAACAGCACGTCACCTGCTGAAATTATGTCGATTGTGTATCAGCGAGAAGGCATCAATTTGCATATTGAAATCGGTAATCAAATTATCATTTACGATGGCAAAACAAATATCGTCGTCGAGCCTGATAAACAAACCATTTATTTGTCAACAAAAAAAGTTGTCGCTGATAAGAAATTTTCGCCTGTGGGTCAGATTGAAGAGATTGTAAAACAAGGTCAATTTGAGTTTAAGGAGGAAGATTATTTAGGTAATCAGAAAAAAATGACTATTAAGTCACCCACTGTATCGCGGTCTGTTATTGAGTTTTTGTACGATCCAAAAACATACTATATCAATTTTGCTCGAATGGTTGTTGATGGCAACGAGATGCTGACGGATGAACGCTTGAATCATAAAAAATTTGAGTATAGTTACTATAACTATAAATCGAAGCTGGAACAGAAAATAAGTGTTGCATCTTATATAAAAAAAGAAGGAAAAAAGTTTGTAGGTACTGGTAATTACAGCAAGTATAAAGTTGTAGTTTTATAAAATAAGTCGGAGTTTTTCAAGGTTTAACTGTTAAAAATATTCAAAATGGCTAAATATCTCTTTTCATTGATTTTATTTGTAGGGTTTACACTTCATAGTATTTCTGCACAGCATAATTTAAATAACGTATTAACTGATACTGCGAGTCAGTTTTATACACAAACCAATGCTGCCAGCGTGATGTATGAAGGCGTAATTAGCAATAATTTTATTCGCTTTCGCAAATTAGATACACTCAAAGATGGTGAGATAAAATATGTTCTCCAGCAGAAAAGTTTTACTGAAAATATCATCCTTAAATTAAATGCTGATACAGGTACAACTTTAATTTTCACCTACACTCTGTTGAATGGTGCACTCACTTATCAATATCCTGGCAAGAATGCTTCAGCAGGTACTTATAAAGTGGGCGATGAATTAAAAATTGTGCGGTGTAAAAAAGGCATTCAGTTTTATAAAAATGGCATTTTGGTTGACGCATACCCATTGAAAAATAATAATTTTGTCATGTATGGTGAAGTAGCACTCATTGCGTGTAATCGAACTTTAGCCAATATTTCGTTTAAGCCGTATTGACGAAGTTAAAATGAGGTTTTATAAGATTCCAGAAAAGAAAAAACTTAAAAATATTATCTGACTAATAAATTTTCAGATTATGACTCGATTTGTACGTTTTTGTTTGAAAGGGTTTGCATTTATGCCGTGCATTATGTTGTTGTCATTAATGTCAACTACGCCTGTACGCGCCGGTGATGTGGTTTTACCTAAGCGCGACACCGTATTTGTTAAAGGTGGCACACCCCCTTTCCACGTTGTCAGCTTTGCCGATTCAGGATATTTAGACGCTACAAGAACCTACCAATCCATCAAGAATGCCTTTTCTTTCGAGTTCTTACGCGATTCGTTCCCAACAACACAAACGGCTTTTTCTTTTACCATTAACTTTAAA
>JAYVDU010000522.1:0-9527 GCA_043749245.1 Bacteroidota bacterium
TATTGATTTGATAGAGCAAAAATTAATTACTGCGGTTAAATTACGATTAAGAAGTGACGTTGAAGTTGGCTCATGTTTGAGCGGAGGCCTTGATAGCTCAATCATTGCAGGCATTATCAAACATTTAGAACCAAACCAACACTTAAAATTATTTACAGCCACTTTTCCTACAGAAGCTTTTGACGAAAGTGCTTACGCAAAATTAGTGTCGGATAGTGTTTGTGGAAATTGGAAAACAGTGACACCAACTGCTGATGAGTTTTTTAGAGATATAGAAAAACTAAATTATTATCAAGATCTTCCAATATGGAGTACAAGCACATATTCTCAACATCGCGTGATGCAGTTGGCATCTGAAAATAACATTAAAGTAGTGCTCGATGGACAAGGCGCTGACGAGCTTTTCGGAGGATATGCCCATCACTATATCTCCTTATGGAAAGAAGATTTTAGCTTTAAAAAACTTAACGATGCAAAACAAACTATTAAAAACCCTTATCAATTATTTTTAAAACAATTATTAAAAGAAACCTTTGATTTAAAAACGGATTACTCATCTTATTTTTCTGAAAAAACTTTTGTTAAATCATCCAATCAACAATCCGACAAATTTTCTAATACCTTAAATCAACAATTAAAAAATGACTATAACGGCAGATTAAAATCTTTTTTGAAATGTGAAGATCGTTGCAGCATGGCATTTGGCATCGAAAGCAGGGTGCCTTTTGCAGATGATGTAGACTTAGTTGATTTTATATTTTCGGTAGAGGGGAATAAAAAAATAAAGAATGGCATTTCTAAATATGTATTACGAGAAGCTACTAAAAACTATATCCCATCTCAAATTTATACCCGTAAAGATAAAGTAGGTTTTGAAACTCCAGTATCTAAATGGTTTGCTCCATACAAAACCAACGTTTTAGACACAATAACTCAGCAATTAGATTTCATCAATCATTCTTATTTAATTACAAATTATGATGCCATTCTTAGAGATAAACCAACATTTTTATTACGTTTATATTCTTTAGCGGTTTGGAAAAAAGTATTTCTGTACCAAGCAATGTAATTAAAATCATAAATAATTGATTTACTGCAACTTAACTTCAATAATTTGAATTTAATTTCTAAATCAGTCGTATTTTGCAAAAAACTTCAGATTCCCTACAAATTCATCGGTGGCGAAATTTGATTTTCAATTAGTTAATGTCGCTTTTTCATTATTAAAGAGTTTGATATTTCAGCAAAAAGTGTATATTATTGTATAGCTAAAACATTCACTATGAAAACTATTTCATTCCTCTTTATTATTGTATTTTCAATTTTTACTCATAATAATATTATTGGTCAATCTGAAAATCATGAAGGACATTCGCACAAAATTGATTTTGATGAGAAACAAGCATTAAATAAGTTTGGTATTGATAATTTTATTAACGAAATTAATTCATCCTTTAACTCTCAAGGATTTGATTACAAGAATGATTTGTGCCTGAAAAATTTCTTTGGTATTCCTCAAAGCAGATTATTCCATGATATATTTGAAGCATACAGTTCACAAGCTTCTCCAGTAACCTATACTTCAATATATAAAAAGTACATTATAGAATTTAATAATCATTTAAGTATTTTCAGTTCCCGCGAAAATGAATTTAGAGCTGAATATCAAAAAAGACATAATACAACTGTAGCTTCTATTCTTAAAGGATCTAATCCAACTCCGCTTGCTGCCTGTACTAATCAAGATTTTGAAATGAATAACTTTACAGCATGGAATCTTTCCTCCGGTGCTGGCGGGTCATACGTTACATCAGCGGGGTCAGACGCAGTAGTTCCAGCCATATCAACTGTATATAATGGATTACACTCTGCCTGCTTAAATGCCTTAACTGGCAGTTCAGGTAATTTACAAGGTGAAAGGTTAAGTCAAACTTTTTTAGTAACATCACAGAATGCAAATTATGTGTTTTATGTTGCGGTTATAACTGACGCAGGAGCTCATGCTTGTGGGTCCAATCCCTATTTTCAGGTTAATGTGACTGATGCTTCTAATGCAGTAGTTCCTTGCTCAAATGTCAGATTGGAAGGTTCGGGATCGTCAGGGCCATGTTCGGTTTATACTGGGTGGGCAACATCGGGGTTTTACGATTTTTTAAATTGGACTCCTGTTATAGTTCCTTTGGGTGCGTACATAGGTCAAAACGTAACCATCAAGTTTCAAGCATTTCGCTGTAATGGCGGAGGAGGCCATGGATGCAGAGCTTACGTGGAAGCTAGCTGTTTTCCAACAGCACTAACCGCTTCAGGTAATTTAATTTGTCCTGGTCATGCTGTTAATTTAAGTGCTGCCAATGCTACTGGCTATAATTTCAACTGGTCTGGGCCCGCTGGCTTCACGGCTAACACACCATCTGTTACTCCTGTTTTATCAGGAGTTTATACTGTAACAATGTCTTTAACATCAAACCCAGCATGTAAAATGACAATGGACACCGTGCTTACATCTGTTCCATCTCCTACCGCTAATTTTAATTATACAGTTACGCCTTGTGCTCCTACAAACTCGGTCCCCGTTGTTAGCACATCTACCATGGCTCCAGGAGATCCTATTTCAAATTATACATGGGTTTGGGGTGACGCTACAGCTAATGGAACGGTAACTCCTACTAATCATATATACGCAACTACAGGTGTTAAAACAGTAAAATTGGTTATACAATCAACAGCTGGATGTAAAGACAGTATTCAAAAAACTTTTACGTTTTCTCCTGGCCCAACTGCCAATTTCACTTCAACCAACGTTTGCTTTAATACATCAAATAATTTCACCAGCACTTCAACACCTACCACTGGTATTGCCTCTCAAGTATGGACTTGGGGAGATGCAACGGCCAACGGTTCGGGTACATCTCCAAGCCATTCATATTCTTCTGTGGGAATCTACTCAGTAAACTTAGTAGTTACTGCTGCTGTTGGTGGCTGTACAGCTACCGTTACTCATACGGTAGCCGTTTATCCTAAACCCACTGTTACATTTACGGCTAATCCAGTATGTTTGAATTCAGCGACCAGCTTTACAAATTCGTCAACAATAACAGCACCTGGTGCCATCAATGCGTGGGCTTGGGATTTTGATAATAACGGCACAACTGATAATACAACACAATCTCCCACCAACACGTATACCCCTTCAGGAACTTATAATGTAGAATTAAAGGCAACAAGTGGTAATGGTTGTAGCGATAGTCTTGTCGTTCCTATTGTTGTAAATGCTAATCCTACTGCAACATTCACCCCCGTGGCCGCTTGCGCTAATGCTAATGTATTGCTTAATAACACATCTACCATTCCTTTGCCAAATACAATCAGTCTTTATAACTGGTCTTTCGGAACTGGATCTACACCAGTAACTAGCTCTAATCAAAATCCTCCAAGCTTAATGTATAGTGCAAGTGGGGTGAAAACAATTACGTTGACTGTAACTGCTAATAATAGCTGTACAGCTACTGTCACTAATACCGTAACCATTAACCCATCACCGGTTGCTAATTTTAGTACAACAGCTGTTTGTCAATCAACAGCCACTGCATTCACGGATATGAGTACAACTACTGCGGGCGCTATCAATGCATGGGCGTGGGATTTTACAAATAATGGATCTTCAGATAATACTACGCAAAATCCAACTTTCATCTATCCTTTGTCAGGAAACTATACCGCAGCATTAACTGTTAGTACAACTGCCGGATGTGCTAATACATTTACAGCTCCTTTAAATGTTTGGGGACATGCTATTCCTGATTTTTCTCCTGACAATGTTTGTTTTGGAACAGCAACTACATTTAATAATAATACCAATATAACAACCAATGCTAATGTAGGTACAACACCAAATTATAGTTGGGATTTTGCAGATGGGTCTGGCCTACAAGTATTAGCAGGTAATCCAGTGCATACGTATACTTTAGGAGGAAATGTAAATGCAGTATACAATGTCACATTAACGGCAACCAGTTCTCATAACTGTGTAGATGATGTGATAAAAACAGTAAATGTATACGCTATACCTACAGCATCATTCACCTCTAATTCGGTTTGTTTAGGCTCACCTTCGCAAATGGTAGATGCAACTAATGGAAATGGTAACACTGTAAATAATTATATCTGGGATTACTTAAGTAATGGAACAATAGATGCAACAGGTGTTTCAAATCCTACTTTTACGTTTCCAGCTTACGGAAATAATGTAGTGACGTATACGGCCTCTACTACGCCAGTTACGGGTTTAACGTGCCAAAACATAACAAGTACAATTACGGTTTGGGTTAACCCTATTCCTGTTCCAAACTTTACTTTTATTAATAAATGTATTAATGCACAACCCAACACGTTTGACGCATCGAGCAGTACCATTGCTGTAGGAACTAACACAGCTTACACATGGGCTTTTGGAGACGGCGGCACAAGTCCTTCAACTATAACACCAACACATACCTTTGTAACTGCCGGCTTGTTTAATACGTCCTTAACAGTAACATCCGACAATGGTTGTCAAATAAGTATTACGAAACAAGTTGAAGTTTATCAAAAACCTTTAATGACTATAACTGCTTCTAGCGCTTGTTTTAAAAGCTCTATGACATTTACTGCTGTAAGCTTAGCAGGAAGTGGCATTGTAAATAGTTGGAGTTGGGATTTTAATAATACAATTGCTTCCTATGAAGGATATGGTGAATTCCCTAACTACAATTTTCCAGCCGCAGGCAGTCAAACGGTTCATTTAGTTGCATCAACAATACCTGGTTGTATAGAAACATTTACAGCTCAAGTATATGTTGATTACTTGCCAACACCAGCCTTTACGGTGGACAAACCAAATGGGTGCCCATTACATTGTGTTAAATTTACTGATAACACGCCTGCGCTTACTGCCCCAGGCTTAAATAATTCCTGGCAATGGGTATTTGGTGATGGTACAGTACTAACATCTACAACATCTGCCATTCAAAATCATTGCTATGATAATACTAGCAATAGCCAATCAGCATTATATGACGTGAAATTAATCGTAACAACCAATAAAGGATGTAAAGATTCTTTAAATAAACCTGCATTTATTACGGTATATCCTACGCCTATTGCTCAATACACAGTGGATCCAAATCCTGGAAGTATTTTATCACCAACAGAACATTTCATAAATCAATCAATGGATTATACTAAATGGTATTGGTGTTTTGGAGATGGGCCAATTAGTGATTCAACTAATATAAATCCTTTTCATACATACCTTAGTCCCAATGCATCTGATTATTATTCGTACTTAATTGTTGCTAACCAATATGGTTGTAAAGATACAGCAAATGTAAAAGTGGAAATTGGACCTGAGTTTATTTTTTATATCCCAAATGCTTTTACTCCTGATAATGGAGATGGCATCAATGACTTCTTCACTGGTATGGGTGTTGGTATTGATAAATTTGAAATGTGGATATTTGACCGTTGGGGTGTAGATATTTTCTATTCAGATGATATTTATAAAGGCTGGAATGGTAAGGTACAAGGAAAAGATGTTTTAGTACAGCAAGATGTATATACGTGGAAAGTAAAAATAAAAGATGTGTTAGGCAAAAGACATGATTATGTAGGGCATGTAACCGTTCTTAGATAAAAAATCATTATTATGTAAAAGGGGCTCACTAATTTTTAGTGAGCCTTTTTTATACCCTGTTTTTAAAGCACCTTTAAAATTTATTTTATTAAATTTATATCCTATTAAATAAAGATACCTATGCAACAATTAATTGAATGTGTTCCTAATTTTTCTGAAGGATTAGATTTATCTATCATTAAACAAATAACAAATGAAATTGAATCCGTTGAAGGTGTTCGTTTGCTTAACGTTGATCCAGGAAAGGCTACTAACAGAACCGTTGTAACCTTTGTTGGAAATCCACAAGCTGTAATAAACGCTGCTTTTTTAGCTATCAAAAAAGCAGGCGAATTAATTGATATGAGTAAGCATAAAGGGGAACATCCTCGTATGGGCGCTACTGATGTTTGTCCATTGATACCCATCGCAAATATTAGCATGGAAGAAACTGCGAATTGGGCCACAAAATTAGGAGAAAGAGTTGGGGAAGAATTACAATTACCTATTTATTTATACGAAGCGGCTCAACCCAATAAAGAGCGTAATAACTTATCAGTGATTAGAGCTGGTGAGTATGAAGGGTTTTTCAAAAAAATAAAATTACCAGAATGGAAACCTGATTTTGGTCCTACCGAATACGATACTAAACGGGGCGCAACCGTTATTGGTGCTCGTGATTTTTTAGTGGCTTACAATGTTAATTTAAATACTACTTCCACTCGACGCGCTAATTCTATTGCCTTTGATGTGCGCGAAGCAGGGCGTGTAAAGCGTGAAGGAGATGCTATTAACGGCAAAATTGTAAATGATGCGAACGGAAATCCTATGTCAATTCCGGGAAGTTTAAAATCAGTGAAAGCGATTGGTTGGTATATTGAAGAATATGGAGTAGCACAAATATCCATGAATTTAACTAACATCCATATTACACCATTACATATTGCTTTTGATGAAGTTTGTAAAAAGGCTGCTGAGCGTGGCATTCGCGTTACGGGATCTGAATTAGTTGGCTTAGTTCCTTTAAAATCATTATTAGATGCAGGGAAATATTTTTTACAAAAACAACAACGCTCGGTTGGTGTATCAGAAAAGGAATTAATTAAAATAGCTGTAAAATCAATGGGCTTAGATGAGTTATCTCCATTTAAACCAGAGGAACGAATCATTGAATATTTATTAAAAGATAAAGCTGATAGTAAATTAGTAAATATGACCTTAACGGAATTTGCTGATGAAACTGCCAGTGAAAGCCCGGCACCAGGAGGTGGATCTATAGCAGCATACATGGGCGCACTGGGCGTGTCGTTAGCTACAATGGTGGCGAATTTATCTTCTCATAAAAAAGGCTGGGATGATCGTTGGGAGGAGTTTAGTGATTGGGCAGAAAAAGGGCAACATTACAAAGATGAACTCACTAAATTAGTGGATGCGGACACAATGGCTTTTAACAAAATTATGACAGCTTTTAGTTTACCTAAATCTACTGATGAAGAAAAAGGAATGCGTAAGCAAGCCATACAAGATGCTACTAAATTTGCAATTGATATTCCGTTCCGAGTAATGCAATTATCTTATGATAGTATGTCACTTATAAAAGCGATGGCAGAAACTGGAAATCCAAACTCTGTCAGTGACGCTGGCGTAGGCGCACTATGCGCTCGCAGTGCCGTAATGGGCGCTTTTATGAATGTTCGCATAAACGCCAGTGGGTATGATGATAAAACTATTGTCAATGAGATTATTTCTAAAGGGAAAGCTATAGAATTAAAAACAATTGCTTTAGAAGCTGAAATTTTGAAAATAGTTAATGATAAGATTGGAGTATAACCATTAACTGTGTTTAAAAACGTTAGCAAGCATCATTTACTATTACACCTCATTGTTTTTATTTGGGGATGGTCGCCTATACTAGGCAGAGGCATTAGCGCAGGCGCTCTTCAATTAGTTTGGTTTCGAATTGCAATTACCATTGTTATGATGGCAATGTATTTAATTTATATTAAAGCCGATCTAAAAATTTCCTTAAAAAAATTAATACAATTAAGTCTTGTTGGATTTATTATTTGTGTGCATTGGTTATGTTTTTATGGCGCCATTAAAGTATCAAACGTATCTGTAACCATGGCTGCGTTTAGCACAGGCACGCTCTTTACAGCCATTATGGAGCCTTTGATTTATAAACGCAAATTTGTTTGGTACGAATTAATTATAGGCACTATTATTATTGGCGCAATTGGATTAATTTTTTCGGTGGAAATAAAATATGGTTATGGTATGTTGTTGGGAATGCTTGCCGCATTAACTGCCTCAATTTTTTCGGTATTTAATGGCGTATTGATTCAGGATGAAAAAGAACCGATTACTTCTCCTGTTTTATCCTTTGTAGAATTAACTGCTGCATTAATTGGGCTAAGTATTTTCTTATTATGTAATGGTAATTTTTCTTTTGAATTTTTCAGTATATCCAATCAAGATATTCTCTTATTATCAATATTAGCAGGCGTTTGTACCGTATATCCTTTTATAGCAAGTGTGAACTTAATGAAATACATTTCCCCTTATACCATTAATCTTACGGTTAATTTAGAAGGTGTTTACGGAATTATTTTAGCCAGTATTTTATTCCACGAGAACAAGGATTTATCGCTCACTTTTTACTTAGGTTTTGGAATTATTTTAGCTGTTATTTTTTTAAACGCTTATATCAAACAACGTTTGAATAAAAAATTACTTTAGTGCATTCACCAAATTTTCAAAGCTAAGCTCTTGTTGTTCGCCTGTAGCCATTGTTTTGAACATAACGGTATTATTGGTCATTTCAGTTGAACCAATCACACCCACATAAGGAATTTGTTTTTTATCGGCATATTCAAATTGCTTCGACACTTTCTTTACAACATCCGGATATACTTCGGCATTAATGCCTGCAGCCCTTAATTTTGCAGCTAAACCCACGCAATACATTAACTCTGCTTCTCCAAAGTTTACTAATAAAATTTTAGTCGTAGAAACGATATTAACTGATTCAGGAAACAAATTAAGCTCTTCCATCACGTCATAAATACGATCTACACCAAAAGAAATACCAACACCCGATAATCCTTTTAGTCCGAAAATGCCCGTTAAATCATCATATCGACCACCACCTAAAATACTAGGCGTAAAATTTCCGGCGTTCGCTTTTGCTTCAAAAATAGTTCCAGTGTAATAATTTAATCCACGAGCTAATGTAATATCTAATTCGATATTGATATGTTTAATGTTGATAATAGTTAAGTGATTTAATAAAAACTCTATTTCTTCAATTCCTTTTTTACCAATATCACTTGACGCTAAAAACGTTTTTAATACGGCTACTTTTGCCTCATTAGTTCCTGATAAATCAATTAACGGCTCTAACTTCGTTATTGCTTCTGCAGAAATTTCCTTTGCCTGTAATTCCTTGATAACACCGTCTTTCCCAATTTTATCAAGCTTATCAATCGCAACGGTGATATCAATTATTTTATCACTGGCGTTTAAGATTTCAGCGATGCCACTTAATATTTTTCGGTTATTGAATTTTACTATTACCGGAATATTTAATTCAGCAAATGATTTATCCATCATCGCAATTAACTCCAATTCATTTACTAATGAATCAGAACCAATCACATCTGCATCGCATTGGTAAAATTCACGGTAGCGTCCTTTCTGAGGCTTATCGGCGCGCCACACAGGCTGTATTTGATAGCGTTTAAACGGGTACGTTAACGTGTGGTGATTCATCACGATGTAACGTGCAAAGGGAACGGTTAAATCATAACGCAATGCTTTTTCGGTTAATAGTTCTGAATTGTATGATTTTTCTAAAGACGTATTGAATTCATTTTTT